>CAMVLU010000037.1 GCA_947168405.1 uncultured Clostridia bacterium | reverse complement strand
ATAAAAGATAAATATAATAATGAATTAGAATTTTTATGGGAAAAGTTTGATAATAATGCTATTGTAAGAAGAAAAGATAATAAAAAATGGTATGGTTTATTTGGAATAATATCATTAGATAAATTAGGAATTGATTCTCATAAAGAAGTAGAAATATTAAATGTTAGATGTGATAATATAGAAAATGTTGTTGATAATAAAACAATCTTTTTAGGATATCATATGAATAAGAAGCATTGGATAACAATTATTTTAAACAATAATATGAATACTAAAGATATAATTAATTTATTAGATAAAAGTTATAATTTAGCAAATAGGAGGAAATAAATATGTATACTATATATGATTATTTAAATTATTATAAAGATGAAAGTTTTGAAAACTTACCATGGAATATGATGGATAATTTATTATGTTCAATTTTATCATATGTACCACTTAAATCATTTAATAAATTAAAATTTAATGAGTTTATTAATAATATTAAAGAAAATCCTATTAAAGAAACCGATTTGATGAGACCTATGGTATTAAAAGTAATTGATATTATTAAAAATTCTAAAAGATATAAAGATATGATAATAGAAAATTTTATTAACATGCGCGATGAATCTACTCAATTTGGAGTAATGACAATTAAAATAAATGATATTAAAATAATTAGTTTTAAAGGAACAGATGGAAGTGTTATTGGATGGCTTGAAAACTTTAGACTTATTTATACATATCCAACTAATACTCATAAACTTGCAATTGATTATGTTAAAAATAATATAACAGTTCTTGATAATGAGGTTTATATAATAGGTCATTCTAAAGGTGGAAATCTTGCTATGGTAAGTGCTATGGAACAAGCAATTAGTAAATTTTCGAAAATTAAACAAGTAATTAATTATGATGGACCAGGATTTAGAAAATGTGAATTTGAATCTGATAAATATAAAAAGTTATTACCAAAACTAGTTAATATTATTCCAACAGGATCATATATAGGAACAATTTTATATAATAAAAATTATCATGTTGTAACATCTAGTTCACATGCTATAAATGAACATTATCCAACATCATGGAATATCTTTGGTACAAAATTTGTAACAGGAAAATTATCAATAGGTAGTAAGGAAATTATTAAAAGAACAACTATTGAAATGTCTAAATTAGATGAAAATAAAATAAAAGAAATTATTGAAAATGTTTTTAAAGTATTTGAAGATAGAATATCTGAAAAAGGTAAAGTATCTATGAAAGAATTAATTGAAGTATTAAAATCAATGCATAATATGGATAAAGAATTATCTTCATATATAACTATTATTTTAAAAACAATGATGAGTATTTCTAAAATTCAAAAACCAAGTAAATAATTGAATAATTACTTACTTTTATGTATAATATTATTAGGTGATTATTTATGAATATTGTTGAAATTATTACAAAGAAAAAAAGTAAATTAGAACTTACAAGAGAAGAATTAGAATTTGCATTTAATGGATATTTAAATGGTAATGTTAAAGATTATCAAATGTCTGCATTACTTATGGCAATTTGTTTAAATGGAATGACTGATTCTGAAACATTTAATTTAGTTGATATTTTTATTAAAAGTGGTGATGTATTAGATTTATCTAGTATTCCTGGTGTAAAAGTTGATAAACATTCAACAGGTGGAATAGGTGATAAAATAACTTTAATAATTGGACCAATTGTATCAAGTTGTGGAGTTATCGTTCCTAAGATGTCAGGACGTGGACTTGGATTTACAGGCGGAACTATTGATAAACTAGAAAGTATTAAAGGATTTAAAGTTCAGTTAACGGAAGAAGAATTTATAAGGCAAGTTAAAGAAATAGGATTCGCAGTAACTGGACAAACAAGTAATCTATGTCCACTTGATAAAGTTATATATGCTTTAAGAGATGTTACAGGAACAACTGATTCTATTCCTTTAATAGCAGCAAGTATTATGTCTAAAAAAATTGCTGGAGGAGCCGATAAAATATTTATTGATATAAAATGTGGAAATGGTGCTATGATGAAAACTATGGAGGATGCTTTAAAATTAAAAGATATCATGGTACGAATTGGTGATTTTTATAATCGTAAAACTATATGTGAAATAAGTGATATGAATGTACCACTTGGATCTAATATAGGAAATTCTTTAGAAGTAATTGAAGCTATGGATGTATTAAAAGGAAAAACAGGATCACTACGAGACTTGAGTATTAAAATATCTACTGAAATGGTAAGTGTTGCTAAAGAAATAAGCATGGAAGATGCTAAAAAAGAAGTATTAAATGTATTAGATAAAGGAATAGCTTATAATAAATTTTTAGAATTTGTTAAATATCAAAAAGGAGATATTAATTCTTTAGAAGTTAGTAAAAATATTCAAGAAATAAAATCAGATAAAAATGGTAAAGTTATAACAATAAATGCTTTAAATATTGGAAAATTATCTTGTAGTTTAGGAGCAGGTAGAGTTTCTAAAGAAGATAGTATCGATTATTCAGTCGGTATAGTTTTAAATAAACTTGTAGATGATGAAGTAAAGGTTGGAGATACTTTATTTACTTTATATAAAAAAGACAATAATAATATAGATATAAATATAAATGATTATTATGATATAAAATAATAAAATATTTCATATAATTATTTGGTGAATATATGAATTTATCAGAATTTCAAAGTAAAGATGTTATTAATATAAAAAATGGTAAAAAAATAGGAAATATAATTGATTGTAAAATTAATCCTGATACAGGAGAAATTATATCTTTTTTACTAGTACCATTTAAAGGAGCATTTTCTTTTAAAGGATCTAATAAAGTTGATATAGATTATAAAAATATTGAAAGAATAGGAGAAGATGTAATTTTAGTTAATTACAAAGAATAATATGAAAAAATATAAAAAAAGTGATTTAGAAAGTTATACATTAGGAACTACTTTAACACTTGAATTATTAAATAAAAAAATAGAATATGTTAAAAGAGTATATATTCATTCTAAACAAGAAAAAAATGAAACATATGAAAAAATAGTTAATATATGTAAAAATAATAATATCGAAATATTGATGAGTGATAAAACAATTAATAGTTTAAGTGATAAAGAAAATTGCTATGTTATAGGTGTTTTTGAAAAATTTGAATCAGAGATTACTGATAATGAAAATCATATTGTTTTAGTTAATCCATCTAATATGGGAAATTTAGGCACTATTATTCGTAGTAGTGTAGGATTTGGAATAAATAATTTAGTTATAATAAAACCAGCAGTAGATATCTTTGATCCTAAAGTAATTAGATCTTCAATGGGGGCTATATTTAATTTAAATTTTAAATATTACGATTCTTTTTCAGATTATTCTAAAAATTATAAAAGAGAATATTATCCCTTTATGTTAAAAGCTAAAACTAATTTAAATAATGTAGAAAAAAAATATCCTTGTTCTTTAATATTTGGAGCTGAAGCAACAGGACTTGATGATTCTTATTTAGAAATAGGAACTCCTGTAATAATTAAACATAAAAATATTATAGATAGTTTAAATTTAGATAATGCTGTAAGTATTGCTTTATATGAATTTACTAAAGATAAAATATAATATGTATGTATCAAATATTTGACTTTATTTATTTTATATGATATTATTAATATGTCAAGGAAACTTGTACATAATAAAAAAGGAACACTTAATTTGCATTGTTAGGTGTTGCCATAAAATTTTGGTTTCCACCTTAAACAGGCTAGTTTAGGTGGATTTCTTTTATATTAAAACTATAAATAGTAAGAATAATAAAAGGAAGATAATAATTACTAAAGATAGAATTAAAAAATCTTTCTTGTTCATTTTCTCGCCTCCCTTCTTATTGAAGTTTGGCTCCACCCAACAATTAAGTGTTCATATATATAGTATCACAAATGATTATATAACACAATGATTATTTGTGATTTTTTTGTATTCTTTTTAAAATTAAGTAAAAAAAGTTGTTGACATTTTTTAAAATTATTAGTATAAATTAATGAGTGAGGTGAACTAATGGAATTAGTAATCGTGGAATCTCCAGCAAAAAGTAAAACAATTGAAAAATATTTAGGAAAAAATTATAAAGTGGTTAGTAGTATAGGACATATTAGAGATCTTGCAACAACTGGAAAATATGGACTTGGAATAGATATAGAAAATGGATTTGTTCCTAACTATGTTCCTATTAAAGGAAAAAAGAAAGTAATTGGAGATTTAAAAAAATTAGTGAATGTTGCTGATAAAGTATATCTTGCAACCGACCCGGATAGAGAAGGTGAAGCAATTAGTTGGCATTTATTTGATACTTTAGGTATTAAAGAAAATAAATATGATAGAGTTCTATTCTATGAAATAACTAAAGATAAGGTATTAGAAGGAATTAAAAATCCAAGAAAAATAGATTATAATTTAGTTCATAGTCAAGAAACAAGAAGATTTTTAGATAGAATAATTGGATTTAGATTATCAAGATTAATGCAATCTAAAACAAGTGGTACAAGTGCAGGACGTGTTCAAAGTGTTGCTTTAAAATTAATTGTTGATAGAGAAAGAGAAATTCAAGCATTTGTTCAAGAAGAATATTATACAATTACAGCAATTTTTAAAGAATTTAAAGCTGATTTATTTAAATATAAAACGGAAGATATTGAAATTAAAACCATTGATGAAGTAAATAATATTCTAGAAAAATTAGATAAATATTTTTTACTTGAAAGTATTGAATCAAAAACAAAGAATAAGGCAAGTAAATTTCCTTTTACAACATCAACTTTACAACAAGAAGCATCTAATAAATTAAATTTTAATGCTAAAAGAACAATGGGAATTGCTCAAAAAATGTATGAAGGTATTGATATAGGAACTGAAACAGTCGGACTTATTACTTATATGAGAACCGATTCCGTTCGTTTATCAGATGAATTTACAGGACCAACTTTCCATTACATTGAGGAAAACTTTGGAAAAGAATATGTTGGATATGTTAAAAAGAGTAAAAAGACTGAAAATGTTCAAGATGCCCATGAAGCTATTAGACCAACAAGTATATATAGAACACCAGAAAGTTTAAAACAATATTTAACTCAAGATGAATATAAATTATATAACTTAATTTATAAAAGAACTTTAGCTTCTCTTATGAGTGATGCAAAAACACTAGGAACTACTATTATACTTGATAATAATGATTATAAATTTAAAGCAACAGGTTCAGTTATTACTTTTGATGGTTATTTAAAAGTATATTCAGAATTTGAAGATACAAAAGATACTATATTACCTGATTTAACAAATATGCTTAATCAAAAAATTCCTTCAGAAGATATTATTTATGAACAACATTTTACTAAACCTAAACCAAGATATACAGAAGCAAAACTTATAAAAGAAATGGAAGAACTTGGAATAGGAAGACCATCTACATATGCAACAATAATGTCTAATATAAGAGATCGTGGATATGTTGTAGTTGAAGATAAAAAATTTGTTCCAACTGAAATTGGTTTTGAAGTAACAGATAAATTACAAGAGTTTTTTAGTAATATTATAAATGTTAAATATACAGCTAATATGGAAAATGATTTAGATTTAATTGCAAATGGAGAACTTGAAGAAAAGAAAGTATTAACTGATTTTTATCAAATATTTGATGACACATTACAAAAGGCTTTTCAAGGAATGGAAAAAGAAAAACCAGAAGAAACAGGTGAATTATGTCCAAATTGTCATAGTCCATTAGTTATACGAAAAGGAAAATATGGTGAATTTGTTGCTTGTTCTGATTATCCAAATTGTAAATATGTAAAAAAAGAACCAAAAGAAGAAAAAGTTATTATTGATTGTCCTAATTGTGATGGTAAAATAGTAGAAAAACATAGTAAAAAAGGTAAAGTATTTTATGGATGTAACAATTATCCAAAATGTAAAACAGCTTATTGGGATGAACCAACAGGAGAATTATGTCCAAAATGTAAAGAAATGTTTGTAAAAAAGAATGATGAAATAAAATGTTCTAGTTGTGGTTATATTAAAGAATAAATATTATATAATTTGAAATTAAATAAAAGAAACTTTATTTGACTAAAGTTTCTTTTTGACTTTATAAGTTTCTTTTATTTGATTATTTAAATTCTTTTGATTATCGTAAAAATCTTTACCATTAAAAGCTAAAGTTAAACCACCTAATATTAAAGCATATAGTAAAAATTTAGTTGGTTTTTCGCAATAATTTAAGAACCAAATAAGTTCTATAGCTGTAAAACCAGATAATCGAAAGGCACTCCAATCCCTTTTAGAACTTATTTTTGCTATTTCAATTCTTTTCTCTAAAAAATTAATTTTTTCTTCTAATTCTTCTATTTTTTTCATTTCATCTTCTGTCATTATTTCTACCTCCAAAATTCAAAAATATTATATATATTTTTTTATATTATGTCAAATATATTATTGAATGTATTATTGATTTTTAAATAATATGGCACAAGTTCAATTCACGTCAGTTAAGTTTATAATAAAAAATTCGAACTAATAAGTTCGACAATTTTATCTTTTGGAGCGATTGTCGTAGGTATCTACAACTTTTCACTTAATTGCAAATAAGTATACATATGTTAATCATTAACAACATTTTAACATATATTTAGATTGATTCAATAAAAATAATTAAATTTTATATAATTTTTAAGAATGTAACATTTTAGAAAATTTTTCACAAAAAATAATTAAATTTTATATAATTTGTTGTGAAAATATAAAGACAGAATTACTAAAATAATTCTCACTTAAGCGAGAATTATTTATGTTTTTTTGTTTCTTCATCTTCTTTAACAGAATAATAGTCATCTAAAACAGGAGTCATTTGTTCAATAAATTTCTTTTGATCATCTATATTTCCATTTTTTGCTTCTATAAAGTGTTTTTCGAAAAATTCTCTTTTAAATTTTTCATAAAGATATTCTTGATATGCTTTTCTATTAATTATCAAACTCCATTCATTAGGTTCTGGTTCCAAACTATTTTTAAAGTCAATGATAAATTTTTCTATATCTTCCATTGTATACTTACTATTCATAAACGTATCTCCTTTCTAATTTAAATATATAATGAAAATTTATTTTAGTCAATAACTTTTACACTATCTATATGTTAATTTACTAATAGTCGTAATAATTTTTATTTACAAATATGGTATAATATTAGATGAGAGGAGTGATGTTTATGTGTATAAAACATCAATTAAATGAAATAATTGAAATTTTAAAAGATAACAATATTTCTAATATAATTGCTTCACTTTCTGCAATAATTGCTTTAGGGGCTTTAATCGTTACAATTGTTTCAAATATAAAGAATAATAAAAGGTATATTAATAGTTTAAAACCCTTGTTATCGTTCGAATTTTATCAAATAAACGGAATGCTTGTATTAGCAGTTAAAAATACTGGTATGACTGAAGCAACAAATATTAAGTTAAAAATCAAAAAAATTAAAAATAATGGTGACAATAACAAATTAATGTTAGATGATTTATTTAAAAGTGAATTTATGCTATATCCCACAGAGGAAGTGCAAGGTATAATTGGCATTTATGGGGAAAGAATAGATAAAGAAGTATTCCCTATGTTAGACATTGATATTTCATATATTCAAGGAAATGATAATAAAGTTATTAATTATTCAAGAACTATATCTTTTAAGAAAAATATATATGGAAGAAATCAATTATCTAGAATTGAAGATTCTATCGAATCTATTTCATATTCAAATAATAGAATAGCCAATTATATTGAGGGAAGGACATTATTTGCATTTGATAGATTAAATGTTTTTCCACACAATTCATTATACAAAGATATGAAAGATGCAATTAACAATGTTGATAGACCTGATGAAAATGAAAATATTTATGAAGATAACACTAAATCCTAAGATTTGGTGTTTTTAAATAATCTTCTAATTCAGATAATTCAATCTTATTAGATAAGTTCTCGATGAATATCTCATTAGAATAATTAAAAGCAAGAAATGTTATATCATTAATTATTATTCTATGTGGTTCAACATAAGTTAAGTTAGTTCTATCAATTTTTCTTATACTACCATTTATTATTTTTAGAGTGGTATTAGAAAACTCACATATTAGTTCTAACTTCTTTATTAAATGATTCTTCAATAACTTCTTGCTTAATAATATTTACCATAAATACCATCCTTTTTTTGTAGGATAGGCTTTGTATGACTTTCAAGCCTGACACGTGGAGTTCGATACACAAAAAAACTAACCCAAATGAGTTAGTTGTATTAAAAAAGCTCGAAAAGTTCGAGCGTATTTCCTTATGGAGCGATTGTCGTAGGTATCTACAACTTTTTCACTTTATTATGAATAACTTTTTAACACAAATTTGCAATTTTGTGTCATAAAAATTTATTAAATATGATATAATATCTTTAACATTGATTAGGATGTGATATTTACTATGAAAGAAATAAATTTATATATAGATGAATCTGGCAATTTAGGAACAGGAATGGGAAGATATTTTCTTATATGTGCATTAGAAATTGATTCTAGTATTAAATCATCCATTTTAAAAAGAGCAGGAAGAGTAATATGTAGATTTAAAGAGAAGAATAATATACCCAAAACTACTGAATTGAAAGGATTTAGATTAAATAGTGAAAAAAGAAATGAGTTGTTAGATAAAATTTTATTTAAAGGAATCAAAGTAAGATATATTGTATTAGATTTAAAACAAACTACTATGTTATTAAAAAAATCAGATGATAAAAATGCATGTTTTAATTATTTAATACAACTATTAGTCAAACAAATTATTCGTGAAATGCCTGATATAGAAAAAATTAATTTATTTTTAGATAATAGGTCAGTGAAAATAGGAAATAGATTGTCATTAAAACCATATTTATATAATAAGCTAGTATTAGAACAGTTAGAAACAAAACAAAATGTAAAAAGAATTGAATTTGAGATTACATATTTAGAATCAGATAGTTGTTATTTAATTCAGTGGGCTGATATAGTTGCAAATTCATTATACAAAAAATATAATAGTAATGAAGATTTGTTTTATAACAAAATTAAACCATATATTATATATGAAAGTAAATTTCCATTTAAATATTTTGGAAAATAATAACTGTCATTATTTAATTATTACAAAATTGAGTTCAAAAACATTGACATATGTATAAAAATATGATAGTATGGTTATATTAAAAAAAGACCGGCATATAAGCCTTATATGATTTATTCAATCATTGAATATAAGAGTTATGCTTTTAACTCAGTCATATAAGCACTGCCGGTCTTTTTTTTATACATTGCAACTAGTTGTTTTCTTTTTTTGTTAATTTGTGTTATAATATGCACTATTAAAAGGGGAGTAAATATGCTAAAAAAAGATTATGTGGAATATTGTCAATATATACTTGATATTGATAAAGATGAGCTTATAGAATTAGAAAATGGGAACTTTAGTACAGCAAAAAAATTAAATTTTTGGATGACATATCATCGTTTTGAATATATTTTTGCAATTATAAAGGGTTGCTATAAAAACTATGATGATAAAATGCTTGATTTTATTTCTATATTAGCTACCAGTTTATCTTGTAATACAAGATTAAGATTTGAGACAGCAAATTTAATCAATTTTATTAAATATTACTACAATAAATTTTTAAGTTTTTCTAATATTGATATATCGGGTAATAAACTAGATGTATTAACTCAAGAAGAATTAATTGAATTATTACAGTCGATGATCAGTAAAATTTGCAAAGTAATTCAAATAAAGGTTGACGAAGTTAAGAAAGCAATACAAGATAACCGTGGTAATTCAGAAAATTTATTAACTGGACAAAAGAAAAGGCAAATTGATAGTTTTAATATAGCAAGTATAGATAAGTTGTTTAAAGATTATCAATTTAACAATATTTTAAAAGGATTAGTAAAATATAGTGAATATATAGACTTTGATATACTCAATTTTATTTCTCTTAAGTCTCAATATTTAATGGTTGCATCACCAGAAAGTATATTGACTAATGATGAGCTAATTTTTAAAATTGAACATTCTGGAATCATTCCTAGTCCTTGGCTGAATAAAATGTCTCGAGAAGAGTTAATTTATGAATTTA
This sequence comes from uncultured Clostridia bacterium, assembly GCA_947168405.1. Lineage (GTDB taxonomy): Bacteria > Bacillota_I > Bacilli_A > RF39 > UBA660 > RUG591. Next base: position 2,767 of record CAMVLU010000037.1, on the reverse strand, counting down.
ATTTAATAATTATAAAACGATGTGCAGATATTTTAAAAAAAGTTATATCAATTTGCTTTAATAATATAGAAAAATATGGTTTAATTTTAGAGAAACTATATAAAAATGCAAAATGGAATGATAAAATTCGTTTAAACCTTTCTAATTATTTACCAGACCATAATTCAAATGATTTCTCTTTATCATGGAATAAATTAAATAATGAAGAAAAAGAGAGAATAAATTATATAGCTGATGCTTTGGAATATGGAGCAATTACAAATTCTGTCCATAATACATGTAAAACAGATGACACAATTGAGAGTTTACTTTTTAAAGAAGGTATATCCACTTGGAATATATCGAAGAGTATACTTGAAGCTAATGATAAAAGAATTTTAGCTACAATAATACTTAAATACATTGATGAAGGAATTCTCCAATTTAATGGTGTAATAAAACCGCAATTGCCAAACTTTTTTAATTCCATTGAGAAATCTTTATAATCTGTAACACTCCATCAATTTAGTAAAAAGATAATTAAAATTTAACATTATAATTATCTTTTTCTTTTTCCTTTTTTATATCTTTAACTGTATTTTCATTAAATGTTCCATAAGAATAAAGTTCATTGGATAATTCAATATATTTATCATTATCTTCAAATTTATTAATCTTATTTTTAATGAATTTAACTAATTTTTTAAATATAGTTTCAAAACGATTTACTAAAGTTTTAAGTTTTATATTTTTATTTTTTAATTCTTTTATTTCATTATCTTTTAATTCTATATTAGTAAATAAAGTATCAACCTTTAAAGATAATGCTTTATTCTTTTCAGATAGTATTTTAATTTTTTCTTTATTTTCTTTTAATTTATCATCAACATTATTAAGAGTAGAAGATAATATTTTTTTTAAAAATTTAAATAAAATTTGTAAAAAGCAAAAATTTTCTTTTATATTATATATGAGGTGATATTTAATTATGTTAAGAAATTATGGATTTCAAAATGAATATGATTTTATAGAATATTTTAATAATAAGTATCTATATGAATTAAATGATAATTCTCAAACCTTTTTAAAAGAATTATTTGGAGATGTTATAGATAATAATGAGAAAATTAAATCGTGGAAAAATAAAATGATGCAAAAGACAGATATTTTTATTAAATATAAAAATTATATAAAAAATATTAGTTTAAAGTGTGGAAATAGTAATTCAATGCATGGTGAATCTATTGAAGATTTTAAGAGGTATTTGGAAAAATTAAAGATTCCATATAATACTATTGAAAAATATTTTAGTTATCATTATGGATATGCAAGAGATGGTGATGGTAGTATAGACTTTTCAAAATCATTAAGTTCAGAAGAATATAAAAAGATTTATCAAGAAGAAATAGATATTTTTAATAATAGCATTAATAAAACAAGAATTATAGTTGATATGATTGATAGATTTATTGTAAGAGGAAGAAATTCAGATTATGATATTGATGCATTTGTATGTGGAACAGTTGATGAATATGTATGGATTATGAAGTATGATTTATATGATTTAATACTATCTAAAAGGTGTTTAGATTATACATCGCCTCATATTGCATGTTTAACGATTGGCCCTAAAAAAAATTTAAATCGTGATTCAAAAAATGCCAAGGATAGATATGTAGTGTGTATAAGATGGAATTTTATTAGAGAAAGTATAATAGAATTAAAAAAGAATTTAGTACGCGTGTCAAATTCCGTCAATTAACAAATAAATTAAAATATATAAAAAAAACTAGTATATTAAATACTAGATAAATTATATATGGAGCAGATGACGGGAATCGGACCCGCGTCCTAACCATGGCAAGGTCATATTCTACCATTAAACTACATCTGCAAATCTATATATTTATTATTTTACTATATTTTAAAAATATATCAATACTTTTTTTTAAATTTATAATATTTTACAAATTTTGACATTGTTGTATATGAGATAATTCAATAAATTGTTTTACAATTTAAAAAAAATGTGGTTCTATCAATATAGAAGCATATGGATAGAATAAGTATAGATTTATTTTATGCTTTTAAAATAATTGGTATCTGGTTATAATACAAAGTTAGTTTTATTAGGTTTATTATTTGTTATAACATTTTCTATATGTTTAATATCTTCATCTAAAACATTAGAAAGAGAAAAAGTAAAACCTATTAGTTATAATCAAAAAAGTGATATAAATTACAAAGTATATTTAAATGAAAATGAATTTTATGAAAATGAATATTTAGATATGAATAAAGCTTATATTGCTAGTTTAATTAAATATATAAATGTTAATTATGATTATAAGTTTAATATAAAAGAAAAATCTACAATTGATTTTGATTATCAAATATTAGGTGATTTAATAATTGAAAATAATAATGGAACAAGAAAATATTTTGAAAAAAAATATAATATTTTAGATTCTAAACACCAAAAACTTGAAAATAATAAATCATTATCTATAAATGAAAATGTTCAAATAGATTATGATTATTATAATAAACTTGCTAATAGTTTTAGAAATAAATATGGTGTAGATACAAATAGTTATTTAAATGTATATTTAGATGTAAAAACTAAAAGTGATGATAAGTTAAATTATAAAATAAATGAAGAAAATAAAGTTATATTAAAAATACCTCTATCTGAAAAAGCAATAGAAATTAATATTGATGCTGATAGTAATGATATTACTAAATTAATAATTCCTGTTGGTAAAGTAGTTTTAAATCAAAAATATTT
>CAMVLU010000036.1 GCA_947168405.1 uncultured Clostridia bacterium | reverse complement strand
TAGTTGTTAAAAATAATCCTTCAAAATATTCTACTTCACCTTTTCCACCATTCTTTGTTCCATTAACTATAGCATCAGCTATATGTATACCTTTATCTTCTTTACGAAAACTAATATCAACACTTGATTCTATGGTTGCAGGATATTTTAAATTTCCATTAGGTTCTACTGTTATATATACTTTAGTTTCTTCTCCTGGTTTTAAAGTATCTCCATTCTTTATACCACTTATTGTATATTTTACATCTCCATTTGGATCAAATAATAATTTGTCAAATGTTTTATCACTTGAACTATCATTTTTTATATTTACTTCATAAGTAACACTTGAACTTCCTGATGAGAATGTGTTTTTAGTTGCTAAGAATAATCCTTCAAAGAATTCTACTTCACCTTTTCCACCATTTTTAGTATCATTTACTTTTGCATCAGTTATATGTATACCTTTATCATCTTTACGATAACTAATATCAACACTAGATTCTATGGTTGCTGGATATTTTAAATTACCATTTGGTTCAACTGTTATATATATTTTTGCTTCTTCACCAGGTTTAATGATATCACCTGGATTTAAACCAGTCATAGAATATTTAACATCTCCATTTGGATCAAATAATAATTTTTCAAATGTTTTATCACTTGAACTATCATTTTTTAAGATAACTTCATATGTTACACTTGAACTTCCTGATGGAAAAGTATTTTTGGTAGTTAATAATAGTCCTCCAAAGAAAACAACCTCTCCTTTGGCTCCTCCTTTAGTACCAGATACTTTAACACCAATTATATGAAGAAAGTCATCTTTAATAATTCCTCTTTCATCTTCACCTTCACCTATAATATTTTCAACATAAGTAATAATATATTTATCTTTCCCATCATCTCCAGTAAGACTAGAAATAATGGTATTTATAGTTTCATTACCATTTAAAACACCTAATGCTGATAAAGAAAGTCCTAGAGCAAATAAACCTCCTACTCCAATTACTAAAAACAATAAAATAAATCCAGGAATTCTTTTTTTATTTTCTTCATCTTGATTTCTTTTTATATATTTTTTTTCTTTTTCATCCCAAAAATCATCATTATCTATCATACTATAACCTCCGTATATTATTATATTATCACAAATAATGTCAATTTACAATTTATTTTAAATTTTTTCCAAAAATATTTACACAATTTACATATTTAAGTAAATCAAAAGGAATTGATTAATCAATTCCTTATTATAAATGATTCCTTTATTTGGTTTCTAATTTCTTGAACAAAATTATTTTTAGCATCATTTCTTTTTCCAACAATTGCTATTATTAAATAAAATACGGCTATTGTAACAAATACTAATCCATATAGCATTGTAGATATTGCAAATCCTTTTTTATTCATTTTATTCTCCTTTATATTCATATATATATACTTCTTTTTTACCATAATTTCTTGTTTTTTTCAATATCAAGTTATCATATTTGCTATTTAATTTATCACCTTCAAATTCTGCAATTATATAAGCATTTTTTTTCAATAAATTATTATTTAATAAAAAAATAATTATAAATTCTATTATATGTTCTTTATAAGGAGGATCTAAAAATACTAAATCTAATTTTATATTATTATCTTTTAAATATTTTAAACATTTTTGATAATCCATATTTAATATAATAGATTTATCTCTAATATTAAAATTATCTATATTTTTATTTATTACCTTAATACATTCTTTATTATAATCATTAAAATAAACAAGTTTTGCTCCTTCACTTATACATTCTATTCCATAGTTTCCTGATCCAGAAAATAAATCAAGAACTATTGTATTATTTATATGATCATTTATCATGGAAAAAATACTCATTTTAACTCTATCCATTGTTGGTCTTGTGCCATCTATATTATATCCTAAAATATTTCTTCCTTTAAGTAAACCTGTTATTACTTTCATTTTAAACAACTCCTTGATGAAAAATTTAATTTTTGTTTAATAGATAGTATTATTAAATTAATATTACTTTCTAATCTTAAATATTCTTTATAATTATTATTATTAAATAAATTCTTTTTACTTTCTATAGAAGGATTATTATTAACACTTCTTATATTTTCAAGTAAGTTATTATCATTTAATAATTTGTTTTTCAATTTCTTTTTTTTAATAATATTTTCATCTTTATCTAATATATCAAGTAATTCATTTATTAATTTATTATATTCCATATACATCACATTTTTATTTTATCAAACTTAATTTAAAATATCAATAAAAGTATTAACCATATCTAATTTTTCTTTTAAGTTATCTATTTTATCGGGAATAGTCAATTTATATTTTTCTTTCATCAACTCATTTAACTCTTTAATAAACATAGGATCTCTATTTAAATATTTATAATATTTAGGATTTTCATGAAGAAATCTTTTTAATAAATAATTATTATTTAAATACATTTTTGTTTCTATACTCATATTAATCCTCATAATAAGTATAGTTAGGACGTGGTTCATACATATTATCAGATACTTTAGGTTTATCAGGTAATATATCTTTAAATGCATCTATTGCTTTATCCAAACCATTTAATCCTTTTTGAATACTATTTAAATCTATTCCTTTAACAAAACTAATTATTTCTTTAAAATTATTAGTTAAGTTAGATATGTTTATATTATTACTATTATTAGCTGTATTATTATTTAAATATTTATTCCATATAGAACTATTTTCACCATATAAATCATATAATTCATATAATTTTTGCCAAGTAGTATCTCCTTTTTCTACTATATTAATTAAATTATTATTCTTTTTTACAAACTCTTTAAAACTATCTTTAGACATACAATCACCTAATAAATTATATGTAAAACAATAAAAAAAAGATACTCATAAAGTATCAATTATTATTTCTAAAAATTTAGATATTTCTAAGCAACTTTGTTCTAGAAATTCTTCATGGTCTAAATGACTATTTTTATCTATACTATCTGATATACTTCTAATAACAATAAAAGATGTATTACAAAGTTTACATACTTGAGCAATACTAGCACCTTCCATCTCACAACAAATTGCATTATAATCATTATTAATTTTCTTTCTTTCATTAATATCTGTTATAAATTTATCTCCTGATGCTATAATTCCTTTATGAATATTTAAATTTAATTTTTTCCCTAAATTATATACTTTTTCTACTAATTCTTTATTAGTTTCTACATATTCACCTATTTTAGGAATATATCCTTTTGGATGATTAAATATGGTTATATCAAAATCATATTGAACTAATTTTTCTCCTATTACAATATCTAATACATTTATAGAATCACATAATCCTCCTGCAACGCCTATATTTATAATTAAATTAGGTTTAAAGTTATCAATTAGTATTTGAGTAGTTCTAGCAGAATTTACTTTACCTACTCCTGATTCAACAACAAATAAATCTTTGGAATTAACATTTAATTTGTAAAACTTTAATTCATATATTTCTTTCGTTTCTATTATTTCTTTATTTTTTAAAAAAGAAGATAATTCTTCTTTCATTGCAAATATTATACCTATCATTTTGATTCACCATCTAATAAATTACTATCTCTTTCTATTTCTCTTATTCCATATAAATTATGCAACTCTTCATAATTTTCATGTTCTACTAAATCATTGAAATAAGCGTCACGACTAAATCCTTCTGGTTTTGGTTTTATTGGTTTAGACAAACTTTCAGTAAAATCAAACATACTTACTTGAAGAGAATGATCTGGTTCTAAGTTTAGTTTTTTAGATATTAAATCAATTACTTCTTTTTGTCTTTCAACAGAAGCATTTTTTAATCTATTAATAAAACTTCTAATAAATTCTTTTTTATAATAAGCTAATCGATAATCTTTTAAATAGCCATTCAAAACTTTTTTTTCATAATCAGCTAATAAATAATAAAAATTATCTCTTAATTTTCTTAAATTATCATCTTTTTGTAGAGCTTTTCTTAATTTAGTAATTGTAATCATTTTAATTTCCTTTCTTTGTTTCTATATCAACTCTTAATACAATAGCAAGACTAGCAATCAAACACATTAAATAAGATCCTCCATAACTTAAAAATGGTAAAGGAACTCCTGTTAATGGCATTAATCCTAGTAATCCTCCTAAATTAATTAATATATGAAGTAATATGTACCAAAATATACCATAACAAAGTAGACTTCCCCTTATAGTTTTACTTCTTTTAGCAATTAAGAATATTCTCCACAAAATTAAAAACATTAAAAATAAAACTACAAGTGATATTATAACACCTAACTCTTCAACTACAATGGCAAAAATAAAATCTGTATAAGCTTCTGGTAAATATAAATACTTTTGAGTACTATTACCAAGTCCTTTTCCAAGTAATCCACCATTATTAATAGCAATATATCCATTACAAACTTGATTACCTGTAGAATATATTCTTTCACATGGATTTAAAAAATTAAATCTTTCTAATTGTCTATCAAATAATATTTTAACACCATTATTAAGTAATAATAATAATCCAATTACAAGTATTATTAATAATCCTATAAAACTATTTCTTTTTATTTTTTTACTAATTGGAATAACTAAAAACATAGTAAAAACAATACCAGAATAAAGAATAGTTGTTCCCAAATCTGGTTGTAAAGCAATTAATAAAGCAACTCCTAACGAGAGTATCAATGGAAACAATACTTTTCTTAAACTTTTTGTATTATTTTTATTACTATAATAACAACTAAACCAAACAATCGTTATTATTTTAGCAAATTCACTCGGTTGTAAAGTAAAAAGTCCAAAAACATTAAACCAGCTTCTAGCACTATTAGTAACTTTACCATATATAAGTACTCCTACAAGTAATCCAATTATTGCTAACATTAATAAAAAACTTATATAATTATATTTTTTAGTATCAAATCTAAGTATAATAAAAGAAAGAATTATGCTTCCAACTAGAAATATAGATTGTCTTATAAAATAGTAATATGGACTTTTAGCATATTTCATATAACTAGTAACATTAGATGCTGAAAATATCATAACAAGACCTAGTATTAATAAAATAATTGTACATATTACTAAACATTTATCTAGTTTTTTAAGCATAAAATCCTTCCTTTAAATAACATCAAAATCATTTTCTAAATTAATATTACTTTTTTTGATTTCTTTATTTACCTCTTTTTTTTCTTCTTTATCATTATCATTTTTATTATTTTTTCCTAATTTTTCTTTTAAATTTAATACTCCCAATATTATCATAGATAAAACATCAAATATAATAACAACTGCTGCAGCTTTTTTATTAACAGATTTTTTAGTTATAACAGTTCCATCTTTTATAATATTTATTTTATATACATTATAGATATCTTCATCATAATTAACTCTTATTTTAATTATACTTCCATCTACTAAATCTAAATTACCTGTTATTTCAACATCTGCATCATTCATTTTAGCTTCTGCATTGATTTTTAAATAATTTTCATCTTTTATTCTTAAATCATATTCATATTTACTTGCTGAAAAATCTAAATCATATCCATCTATTTTTAATGATTTTAAGTTAGCAAGTGTTTTGTCATCTTCATTTAATTTAGTAACCTTAATTGTATATGTTGTTTTACTATCATCATTAGTTACTTCAATTTTAATTGTATTTTCACCTATTTGTAAACTAGGATTAGTTATTTTAACTTTAGCATTTTTATCATTTGCTTTTGCTTCTATTTCTAACCTAGAAACATTTTTTAATACTTTTAATTCATAATCTGTTACTTCACTTGAAAAATCAATTTTATAATTTTTAATTGTCAATGATTTTAATGTTGAATCTGCTTCTCCTCTTTTAGTAACGGTTAAAGTATATGTAGAAACTTGTCCATCTTCTGCTTGAACTTTAATTTTTATTTCTTTTGATGTTGCTGATGTAAAATCAAAAGAAGATATATTATCTTTAAAATCAATTACTTTCGCTTTATCACTTGAAGGTATAGCTTTTACTTCAAGTTTTTTTGTTGCATTACTAACACTTGTTGTATATTTCAAAGTTCCATCTTTTAAAGTAATTTCTTGGCCATTTACACTTAATGACTTTAACTTTGTATCTGTTGATAATGATTGCTTTGTTATTATAAACTTATAAGTTTTTTTGGCATTTTCATCTTTAGATGTTACTTTTATATCAAAATCTACTGTTCCTTCTTCAACATCTATTGTATAACCACTTTCTTTACTAGTTGTTGCTCCTTCACTTTTACTAAAAGTTACTTTTGCTTTTTTAACATCTGTTTTTGTTATAGTATACTTACAATTTATTATTCCATCACTACCTTCTTTACATTCAACAGCTGTATCATTTATTTTTACATTAGAAAGTAATGCTTCCCATTTTTCTGTTGGTTTTTCTGGTTCAGTTGGAGTTTCAGGATTATCAGGTTTATCTGGCTTATCAGGATTAGTTGGTTCTTCTGTTTCACCTGTCGTCTCACCTGTAGTATTTTCTGTTTCACCTTCTGCTAAAACATTAAAAGAAAAACTGAAAGCCAAAATAAAAATTAAAAATATATTTCCTAGTTTTTTCATATACACCTCTTATTATGAAAATATTATAACAAAAAAAAAGGATTATTTCAACCCTTTTTATATTATATAGTATCTATTATAAAGTTATTTAAAATATCTAATATTTCTTCTCTTCCTGTTTTGTTTACACTAGAAAATAAAATATAATTATCACCTACAGCTATATTTAAAGTATCTTTAATTATTTTTAAATTTCTTTCTTTTTTAGATGTAGATACTTTATCTGCTTTAGTTATTACAATTGTTACAGGTATATGGTAGTATTTTAAGAATTTATACATCATAATATCATTTTCTGTTGGTTTAATACGAAAATCTATTAACATAAAAACTCTTTTCATTTCTTTTCTTTTTTCTAAATATTCTTCTATCATTAATCCCATTTTCTTTTGTTTTTCATGATTAACTGATGCATATCCATATCCAGGAACATCTACTAAATAAAATGATTCATTTACTAAGTAAAAATTTAAAGTTTGAGTTTTACCTGGTCTACTTGAAGTTCTAGCTAAACTTTTTTGATTTAACATTGCATTTATAAAACTACTTTTACCAACATTACTTCTTCCAACAAGAAGAAATTCTGGTTTACCTTCATTTGGATACTGACTTCTTCTAACAGCAACAGTATCTAATTTTGCACTATTAATTTTCAAGGTTATTCTCCTCCTTATACTTTTTACATAATAAATCAAAATCTTTAATAATTAAATCTGCTTCATCCATCGTTTTAATTCTAGCACCACTTGCATATTTATGTCCTCCACCATTATAATGAGTTAATATTTCATTTATAATAGGTCCACGACTTCTTGCAGATACTCTTATATTTTCATTTTTAACATCTTCTGTAAAGAAAACCCAAACATACACACCTTCCATAAAGTTAAAGTTTCCTATCATATTTCCAGGACTAGCTGCATCAACATGAAATTCTTTCAATAAACTGTCAGTAAATTTAATATAAGCAACTCCATTTTTCGTAAAAGTTAAATTAAGTCCAATATAACCTTCAAATTTAACTTCATGAATTGGTCTTAAATATAAATTTTCATATAATTTATTTACTTCAAGTTTATAATTTTGTAAAAGTTCTGTAACATTTTTAAATGTTCTACTATTAGAAACATTAAACATAAAACGATTAGTATCTCCAACTATTCCTATATAAAGTATCCCTGCAATTTCTTTATTCATTTTTAAAGGTGTATTATTGATAAACTCTAAAACAAGTTCAGCTGCACTTGAAGATGTATCATCAATAAATTCTAATTTACCAAATTTATCTACAAAGGGATGATGATCTATTTTAATAACGTCTTTATAATCTTCTAGTTTTGCTCCATCTATTCTTCTTATATCAGGAGTATCTAATACTATTAGTAATGCATCACTTGTATCATCAACCTTATCAAGTTTACCAAAATAAGTAAACTTTTGAGTTCCACTTCCTATTGCATATACTTTCTTTTTAGGAAAAGTTAATTTAATGCTATCACGTAAACCCATAGTTGATGCCATGGCATCAGGATCTGGTCCAACATGTCTTGCTAAAACTATTTTATCATATTCTTTTATTTTTTCATAAATTTTATCAAACATAATAAATCCTATCTATTTACAAAGATTATAGGTATCTCTAGCAATCATTAATTCTTCATCAGTTGGAACTATGTAACAAGGAATTTTTGATTCAGGTGTTGTAATTAATCTTTCTTCTCCACGAACATTATTAGCTTCATAATCAGGAATTATTCCAAGAACTTTTAATCCTTCCATAATATCTGTTCTTGTACGAATTGAATTTTCTCCAACTCCAGCAGAGAATGCTATAGCATCTACTCCTTCAAGTTCAAAGTAATACATTGCTATATAATCAATTATCTTTTGAACATACATTTTTTGTGCAAGTACACATCTTTCATTTCCTTTAGTAATTCCTTCTTCTATGTCTCTTGAATCATTAGAAACACCAGATATTCCAAGAAGTCCACTTTTTTTATTTAAAATTGTATCCATTTCTTTAGGTGATATGTTTTCTTTTTGCATCATATAAGTTAAGATTGAAGTATCTACATCTCCACAACGAGTACCCATGATTAACCCTGCATTAGGAGTTAATCCCATTGAAGTATCAATACAAACGCCATCACGAATAGCAGAAACTGATGCTCCACTTCCTATATGACATGTAATTAATTTAGTATTAGTTCTGCCTAATAAATCATTTAAACGTGAAGCAATATATTTATGACTTGTACCATGTGCTCCATATTTTCTAACTTTATATTTTTCATACCATTCATAAGGAACAGCATACATATAATTAACTGGTTCAATTGTTTGATGGAATGCTGTATCAAATACAACAGTTTCAGTAGCATCAGGAATTACTTCTTTTGCTGCATTTATACCTGTTATTGCTGCTTTATTATGAAGAGGTGCAAGAGCGGCTAATTCATCAATTTTAGCAACTGCATCGTCATCAGCTATAACAGTTTTATCAAAGTAATCTCCACCTTGAACTATTCTATGTCCTACTCCTTTAATTTCATTTAAATTTTTAATAATATTATTTTTCTTTAATTCATCTACTAATATTTCAAAAGCTACTTTATGATTAGGAAGTTCAACTTCTTTACTATATTTGTCTCCTTCTAATTTAATAGTATATTCAGATGCCTTTTCTCCAATTCTTTCAAAAAGACCTGATATTAATACATTTTCTTCTGGCATTTCATACATTTTAAATTTTAAAGATGAACTACCACAATTAACTGATAATATTTTCATATATCTCACTTCTCCTTTTCTTAGTTATTATACAATATATTTATAAAAAAAGAAAGAGAGAAAACTCTCTATTCAACTAATTTTTTACTAGTATTTGCTCCAACATATCCATCTACATCCAATTTATAATCTTTTTGAAACTTTTTAACTGCTTTTAAAGTATCATATCCAAATGATCCATCTATTCCATATTTTCCACATGAATAACCTTTATCTATTAATCTTTGTTGTAACCATTTAATATGAATTGGAGCATTCTTTCCTAAATATAAATAATTATTCATACATGCTTTACTAGTTAGTGGTCCAAATGATCCATCTATATCAAGATGTAAATTATATTGTTCATTTAAAACTCTTTGTAATTTTTTAACTCTTTCTTTATAACTATTATCATTATAATCAATATATTTTAATTTTCCATGATAAGTCCATTTAGCATTGTTTTTTACACCATTATAATATCTATTACCACTTGAATCTATTTCAGAAATAATACATCTTCTTGCATTCCATCCAGTTGTACATTCAAATACTTTATTATTTCCTAAATATATACCTGCATGATTATATTTAGAACCTTTCATACATAAATATTCACCAGGAATTAAATTTCTAAAATCTTGACTTTTATTTGTACAATAATCTATTCCTTCATTAGCTCCAAAATCAGCTACTCCATTTGATAAATAAACTGCTCCTCCATGAGGTTTATTTTTATATGCTTTAAAACCCCATAAAAGTCCTTTAATAGAAACAACACAATCCATCCACCAATATCCGTTATGTAAAGTACACCATGTTCCATCTTCTGAATGATAAACATTTGGAACAGAATTAACTAACCATTTACATTTTTCAACAAATTCATCTTTTGTAAAAACTTTTGTCATTTTCTACTTCCTTTCATATTATTAGATTAATAATATTGAAAAATGAAAATAGTAAATAACTAAAAAATTAAAAAAAAACCTTGAATATTCAAGGTAATTTCTTTATGGCGGAGCAGGAGGGATTTGAACCCTCGCACCAGTTTAACCCGATCTACTCCCTTAGCAGGGGAGCCTCTTCAGCCTCTTGAGTACTGCTCCAAAGACATAATTTATAATATCAAAATCACGTCTACTTGTCAATTCAATTTTGTATTTTTTCTAAAAAAATCAAGAAGTAATTTATTCTTCTTGATTTTCATCTGTATTTAGTTCTAAATCTTCCTTAGATTTAACTGATGATAAAAATGTAATACTATCAGCAACTACACTGGTAACTTTTTTCTTTACTCCATCTTTTTCATAGTTATCAACTTGAATTCTTCCTCGTACTCCAACTAAATCACCTTTTGAACAATATTCACATATATTTTTAGCTATATGATTCCAAAAAGTACAATCAATAAAGTCCGTATGGTAAACTCCATCAGTTCCTTTAAATTTTCTGTTAACTGCTAATGTTACTCTTGATACTTTTTTACCATCATCATGATCAACAATTTCAGGATCTTGAACAAGTCTACCAACTAACATAACCATGTTAATCATACAAAACCTCCTTTCAAAAATCACTATAAAAGATGTTATATTGAAAAGTCAAAAGTCCATTTTTTATAATTATTTTTGATTTTTGAAAAATAGTTTAAGCAATATTTTAATTTGCGTAAAACAAATTAATTATTTAATAAAAAAAATCTTTAAAAAACTAATTTTTAAAGATTTAAAATTTTACATAATTTGACACTATAAAATTTTCTTTATCAATTGATTTAACTCAACGGCATATTCAACAGGTAATTCTTTTTTAAAATCATCTATAAATCCTAAAATAATTAATTCCATAGCTTTTTCTTTATCAATTCCCCTACTCATTAAATAATTAAGATTTTCTTCACTTATTTTAGAAACTGTTGCTTCATGATAAATATTACTTGAGGAATTACGATTAATATTAACTGGATATGTATCACTTTTACTTATATCATCTAATATTAAAGTATCACATTTTAAACTTGCTTCACTGTTAAGAGCATTTTCTTTTATATCTATTTTTCCACGATAAGTAGAATTACCTCCATTCAAAGCTATACTTTTAGATATAATTTTACTTTTCGTATTTTTACCAATATGAATCATTCTACTTCCTGTATCTTGATATTGATTATTACTTGCAACACTTATGGTAATACAAGTCCCATTTGAATTATCACCTTTTAATATACAAGCAGGATACTTCATATTATTAAAACTTCCTACATTACCATCTATCCATTCCATAGTTCCATTTTCCGAAACAATTGCTCTTTTAGTTACTAAATTATTAACATTATGAGCCCAATTTTGAATAGTTGAATAACGGCATCTACTATTTTTACCAACAAATATTTCAACAACAGCAGCATGTAAACTAGAACTTGAATAAGTAGGAGCTGTACACCCCTCTATATAATGTAAATCACTATTATCATCAACAATTATTAATGATCTTTCAAATTGTCCCATATCGCGACTTGATATTCTAAAATAACTTTGAAGTGGTCTATCTAATTTAGTGTTTTTAGGAACATAAATAAAACTTCCTCCCGAAAATACTGCTCCATTTAAAGCAGCATATTTATTATCTTGATTACTAACTAATTTACCAAAATATTTTTTTACTAAATCTGGATATTTTTTTATAGCATCATCTATTGAAGTAAATATAACATTTTTCTCTTCTAATTCTTTTAACATATTATGATATATTACTTCACTTTCATATTGTACACCTATTCCATCCATTTTCTTTTCACTTTCAAGAACTCCTAAATCACGAAATTCACATTGAATAGATGTATCTATTTGTCTCCAATCATTTTTAACAGAATCTAAATTACTTTTATAAAATATTACTTTATCATAATCAATATTACATTTAGGTCCAAACTCTGGTTCTTTTATTTTCAAAAAATTATTGTAACTTTCTTTACGATATTCTCTAAAATAATCTTCTTCTTTCTTTATTTTGGAAATATTTTCTATTGTATCTAAACTTAATCCAACAAGTTCCAAATAAATCACCTTTTATTCTTTCTATGCTTTTTTTTAGTTTTATTTTTTTTACTAATTCTAATAATTATTTCTGTTATTATATAATCCAAAATATATGAACCAAGTAATAATATTAAAAATGTTAAAACAATCGTTGTAATAATATTCCATAAACTAACATCAAAAAGATTTATCATTTCAAAATAAGAAAATTTATAAATAGCAATAAAATCAAATGTTGTTAAAATTAAACTAAATATCAATGCCTCTTTAAAATATATTTTTCGTCTTATTTTTCTATCCATTTTAAGAGAAGTAATAGGCATTATTCTTCCTGTAATACTTCTAAATAATTTTCTATTATTCTTATTATTATCTTTAATAATAATTATCTCATCATCTTTTATTTCTTCTGTTAACTCAGTATTTTTAGTTATTTCTTTATTTTCTTTTTTTGTTTTAGATCTTTTTAATTTAAATCTTTCTATTAATGATAATTTATTTTTATCTTTTTTATTTTTCTTTACAAGTGATTTTTCTTTAGCATC
>CAMVLU010000035.1 GCA_947168405.1 uncultured Clostridia bacterium | reverse complement strand
CCACTAGATTTTCCAAGAATTGTTAAATATAAAAAGAGAAAAAATTCTAATAAAACATTCATCAATATGAAAAATCATATATTAAATGCACTAGAATATGAATACTCCAATGGAATTGTAGAAGGAACTAATAATCTTATAAAGCAAATAAAACATGCTGCTTGTGGATATAGAAAATTCAAACATTTAAAAGCTAGGATTATGTTAGTCAAAGGATTATTGAATCCATTAAAAATCACATAAAAAGAGTATCAAAAATTGACACTCTTATATCGATTCATTTGACATAGTTTTTGGTCCACCAACCCTACTTGACAAAGAACCAATATTTTTAATTTATCTTTTTGCTAACTGAATTCCTACTTTTTTAAGGCTTTATATCCTATACCTGTTCCAGCAGCTAGAAGTCCTAATACACCAAGACCAGCCGCAGAGTCATCTTCATTATTTTCGTTAGCCTGAGTTGATTCATTAGATTGTTTATCATATGATTCTTCCTCTTTGACTGTTGTATCATCCTCTGAGTCATTAGATTCTTGTTTTGGAGGCTCTTCAGTTGGTTCAGTTGTTTGAGTTGAGTTAGGGGTAGTTTCTGACACATAAGACTGGTCAGATTCAGTAGATGGTTCAGGAACATATTCAGGCGCAGGAGTTGGTTCAGGTGAAGGTGTGGGATTATAAGCATAATTATTGTTTGGAGTATATCCTCCAGTCCCATTATTTGGATTATTAGTACAGCCTCCATGTCTAGAACAGCAACCTGTATGACAGTCTTGACATGTAGAACTAATTGTTCCGTCATTACACGTTATGTTAGCTTTTACTCCCATTGGAATTAATATAGCTGCTGTCAATAACAAAAATATTTTTTTATACATTATTATAACCTCATTTCTATATATTATAGTTTGTTAATTTATAAACTATGTTTTATTATATTTGAAACTTAACTACTTTATTGTAACCATTCTTATATTATTATCATATCTCTTTTTTTTTAAAAATCAATATTTTTATTAGTTTTTTTGTAGTTTGCCAAGACATCGTGACCCCCTAATCTAAATTTATTAATTTTCTATCTATATAGAAATTATTTGTTTGATAACAATTAAGGATGTGTTTGCCTTAAGTGTTTTTATATTGTAATTTTTCTAAAAAAAGTCAATGCTTAAAATGATCGACTTCGTCGCCATTAGTTAGTGCAGAATAAGTGTAGAAATTTTTCTCCTAAAAAATAAGATTTATAATCGAAGTAATTTTAATTCTTGAAGAAGTAGATTGTCAATATCTATTCCTTTTAAATTACTAATATATCTCTTCTAAAAGAAGTAATTCTTTTTATCTAAAAAATATAATACAAAATAATGTTCTAATTTTGATATATAGATTTTTTTTAATTTTTGATGAATCATTTCTTTTTCTAATTGTTCCCAATAGGCAATAGGATCATTTTGAATAGCAATATATTTATTAATAACTTCTTGAAACACATATAAATCAGCTGTTTTATCAATAACAGCATCTACTTTTTCATAATATTTATGAAAAGAAGGTTTTTGATTTTGAGCACTAAAAATAATAACAAATTTTTCTGGATGAGTTAATTTAATATCATTAGCAAGTTGAGCACCTTGTCCTATAGGATAAATGTTTTTTGCAACATCATTAATATCACAAAAAATAATATCATAAGGATCAAACTGATTCATATTTTTAAATTCAAGTTCTACATCTATATCAATATATCCAAGTTGTTTTAAAGGTTCAATATCAAAGCCACCATCATCTATAAATAATATCTTTACACTCTTCCTATCTTTTATATTAATATTAGTCATCTTATTCTTTAACTTTTCTAATTCATGAATCGTTCAAAAATCTTCAGGATTAACATTCATAACCTTATCCTTAACAAATAATCTCATCATAATACCACCACGCCCTCATATTACATGATTCTAAGTTTTTAAGTCAATAAAAAAAGAAGCAATTATTTATTGCCCTTTTATTATTATGAAATAATAATATAAATAAAACAATCCATACAATCCATTAATGAATCAAATCTATTATAGATTTCGTATCCATCATTAGAATCAAAAGAATGTAAAAAGCCATTTCTTAATTCTTTACAAGATTTTCTGCCACGTGTTTTATCTCCATTAAAAATAAACTTCAAGTCTTCTTTATTAATATCATAATTAAAAAATTTAATCGTAGCATATATTTTATTCATATTTAGTTGAATATCTCTAATTTCGCAAAACTCTTTTTCGGTATCATGATTATAATGATATATCATTTGTTTCATAAGAAATTCACAAGCAACAAACTTATTAATAAAAGCATATACTTTACTATTAATATCCCCATCTTCGAAAAAATTTTTATTATCTTCATATTTATTCTTAATTTCTAACATATATTTTTCTTTATTAGAAAGAACCTTTTTCTTATCTTTTTTTTCCATTTAATCCACTCCTTTATTTCATATCTCTAATAGATGTTAAAATCTCATACATTACTTTTTCATTAGATGATAATAACCTACTTTTAATATTTTCATCATAAATAGATTTACTATATCTTAAACACATAATAGAAACTATATAATTTAATAAAATATCTACTGAATAAAAATCATTCGTAATAACTTTACTATTTGTCTTTATATGATTTATTTTACATGCAATAATTCTATATTTATCTATTTCATTAATCTCTTTTTGATATTTATTCCATATAATAAATAATTGATTTATATCAATCTGTCTTTTATTTTTCATATCCAATAGTTTATTATAATCATCTAATAACTCATAATAACCTTCTATTTTTTTTGATTTAAAAAAATCTAATAATAAATTACTAATATCTAAATTATTATTATTCAACATAATAACCACCTCTACTTGTATCATAAATAAATCAATTATAAAAATCAATAAAAAATTAAAAAAGCAAGTAACACTTGCTACTTGTAAATAAACAATCCATCATTTAATAATACTCTTAATTTTATTTTTAACCTTTCTCAAGAAAGATACCTTTCTTTCATACTTTTTAGTTAAATCAATAACACTAGTATTATCTAATTCATTAAAGAAATCATCTCTTTTATTTGGTCTTTTAGATGATACTTTAAGTGATGGATTCCCACATACTATTTTATCTAATTCACAATCCTTATATTCAAGATTATCTTTAATATTATGAAATACCTCAATACCTAAATCCGTATTAATTATGATTGCAGATACTCCTTCTTTATTATACATTTCCGGATAATGATTTTTAATTCCCCAAAAATCTCCTAAAGTAATATCAGAATACTTATTCCCTAATTTGAAATTACAATGATAACAAGATTCTCTTAAAGCAATATCAGATAGAAATAATTTCATATATTCGTTTTTTCTTCTATCAGTAACAACTTCTTTATTTTTAAAAGTCACTTTATTAGAATAAGAATCCCATCCTGTAGAATTATCTCTAAAGTCATAATTAAGTATTTTATCATTATTATTATCTTCTAATTCTTTTATATATTTTTTAAATAATTTAGGACTAGGTACACCATGACAGAATAAATCTATAGTTAATAAATTGTCATTGTTTTTAATAAATGCTTTCAATCCAGCGACTTGACAAGGTGTTCCTACAAATAATACTTTCCTGCTTTTTAATTGTTCTTTTATATACTTAAATATATTATCTAAATCACTTTGTAAGTATTTTGACTTTCTTAGTGGATCTAAATCTTCTTTCTTATCGATTGCTATATGTTTTAAATGATTATTATCATCAAAAACAGCACCAACTACTATTCCATTATTATCTAGAATATAATTAGCTATTAATGAGAATATTGAACCGGAAGAGGCATTTAATCTTTCATTAGAATCTTTGTTATATCCAACATAACATTTATTAATAGATTCATTTTTTTTTGTATTTAATATAGGACATGTTCTTTTACATAAACCACAATCAATACATTTATCTTGATCTATTACTGGATATTTAAAACCATCTTTTCCTTCTTTAAAACTAATTGCTCCTTTAGGACATATATTCATACAAGCAGTACATCCTGTACACTTACTTTTTTCTACTATTTCTATCATAATTATTACACCTTTATATGTACTTTTTTAAGTACTTTATTAATAATTTCTTTTTCATAATTATTCATTACTAATGCATAACATACTAAAGCATACATTAGTGAATAAATACCTCCAAATACAATTACATGTATATATCCATGTAGTGTTACCAAATTCATAATAATTAATATTATAGCGATTGGAATAATAAATGGAATAGTCATTTGAAATATTTCTTTCCAAAATTTAATTACATTGATTCCCACTTGCTTTTGATAATAAATATTCATTATAATAACATTTCCTATTATTAGTGATAAAGATGTTCCAATAGCACTTCCTATTCCACCATATAATTTTGCAAGAGGGATACTAATTGCAACATTAGTAACGGCAATCATAAATAATACTATACTTCTAAATTTATGCATGTTTTTAGCTTGCATAATACTTATTCCTAAATTTTGAATTAATGGTAAACATAATGGAATTATTAATATTATAGCAATGTAATATGAAGTAATGAACTTTTTACCAACCCAAGCAATAAAGAATTCTTTTCCAAATAATGTTAGGCCACTAGCCATTAAAAAAACTATTAGGTATTGAATTCTTCCTACTTTTATAAATTCATTTGTCAATTCTTCATCACTTGATTTCTTAGCAATCATTTTTGATACTTTTGGTAGTAGTACACTACTTATTGCAGTTGATAAATTAATAAATAAGTGATTAATTGTAGCGGCAGCAGAATATAGTGATACTGCTACTGTTCCAGCAACAGAACCTAGTATAAATTGATCAACACTCCAATTTGCTTTATCAACTATTACTCCAATAAATATCCAAATTGAGTAACCTAAAATAACTTTAAATAGTTTTTTATCAAATCCTCTAAATTTAATTTTAATATTTAGTTTTTTTCTACAAAATAAATAATTAGATACTAATATAGATACATTAATAATAGTAATTACTATTGTCATAGCAACTGCTTTATATCCCATAAATAATAGAGGAATCATTAATAATGGTTTCATTAAAGTATTTATAATTGCCATAATCTTTTGATAAGTAAATTTTTCATATGCACTAATTATTGATGAATATATACTAAAGTTAAATGTAACCATTAGATTAAATGCAAGTATTAACATCATTATTCTAGCTTCTTTTAATTCTAATGCAGTCATTGTACTTCCAAATAGTCGATTAACATTTAAAAATAATATTATTCCAATTAATCCTGCAATTAAACCAATTATTCTAAATATAATACGAAACATACCATGAAGTTTTTTTTCTTCTTCATATTTTCCTTGAGCTCTATATTTAGCAGTATATACAATTATCGCATTACCAAATCCTAAATCTAATACTGTCAAATATCCAATTACTGAGTTAATTAACGAATAAAGGCCGTATTCACTTTGACCTAATTTAGATATTAAAAAAGGAGTATATAATAATTGCACTAATGTACTTGTTATTATAGAAACATAAGATAAAACAGCCCCAGTTTTTCTTTGATTTTTATTTTTCATTTTTTCTCCTTATTATTTATTAATTTATTTTGATATAATTATTATATATTCTTAATTTTTGAACTGCAAAATACTATTTTTAGTAATAATTATCAAAAAATATTATTAGTTTCATCTATCATTTTTAGTTTATCTAAATAAACGTATATAAAGGAATTAAAAATAAAGAAACTAAGATATACTTCATAATCATAATGTGGAATTCCAGTTACAGAATATGTTAAATAAAAAAAATTAAATAATAATACACAAAATCCTAAACTATTTTTTTCTTTTTTTACGTATCTAATAGAACTTAGCAAAAACATTGTATTGCTGCCTATAATTAAAATAAATCCTATAATACCAGTTTCATAAAATAGTTGCAAATAATCATTATGGACACCAGGATGATAATAATTTGTGCTTCGAGCATATTGTGACCATCCGATAGGGATAAATCTATTTTCTTTATACTGGTTTGCAATATCTTCATACATAATAAATCTACCATTTGAAATATCGCTTTTGTTACTAACAAAGAATCTATCATAAACATTTTTTACTCCAGGAACAAATTTTACTCCTAAATATGAAAAGGAAACAACCACCAAGATAATAAATATAAACTTTATAATAGTTTTATAATTTATATTATTAAAGATAAAATAACTTGTCATAAAAGAAATGGCTAAAAACACTAAATGCCCACGTTTCCCAACAAGATACAATGAAGCAACCAAAAACATAATCCAAAATAGATTTTTCTTACTTTTATTATTTATGAAAAAGTATAATAAAGAAATAATTCCTAAAACAATATAAAATGCGTTACGTGAATAGTGATCTGTAAAACCAGCATTGGCAGAATATTTTGTAAAGTCATTTAAGACATTTATTGCAGAAACTTCAGGAAGTAGTGGTATAAATTTATTAATATATATTGTTGGTATAAAATAACCAATCCAAGTAACAAAACTTGTGAAAACGGAAAAAATAAATATAAGCTTAAAAAAATAATCAATATGTTTCTTCTCAATGGAAGATAAATATAAAACACAAGCATAAACAATTGCAAAAATATATATTAAAAATTTACTGTATTGTCCATCCATCAAATAAGCATTATTATACAAAGATGGAATTATACAAATGATGCATAATATAATAAAATTTGTTTTAGCTTTTTTTATTTTATAGTTATTTATTGCCACCAAGAGTTGAAAAAATATTGCAACACTCTGAAATATTATAATAATCGAGGCAAAGCCAAAAAATTTAGTAATATATGGTCTTAAAGTAAAAGAACATACTATTAAAAACAAAGATATATATGTAAATAAACTCTTTATATTAATATTTTTGCTAATCATATAATCACTCCATATCTTTTATTTCTAAAGATTCCATAAGAAAACTTTCAGACTTTTCTTGTTCTTCTTTCATTATTTTATTGGTATTGTGAAAATCTGTTTTTAAAATAGAATCTTTATATTGTTTTTGGCAATAGTTGTCTTTAAGATCAAACAAATTCAACAAGTTATCTATTCTTGAAGACATAGACTCAACTTTATCATTTCTATCAAATACACCAAAGTTTTTCTTATAAATAATAGAGAAAACACAAGCATGAAAACTGTCAGTTAAAATTAAAAACGCATTTTTTAATAACCAAATAAATTCACTTGGTCCGCAACTATAATATTTATCTTTCGGGTTTATAATATCAATTATTTCACAATCGTAATCTTTGGCTACTTTATTTATTTCTGACTGTATCTTTTTAGAGATTCCTCCTAAAAAATAAGCAAAAATATATTTTTTCTCATTATAGTTTTTTGGTTTTTTTGAAATTGCATTCCAATCTTCCTTAGTTAAAAGCAAAGTTGGATCTAATAACAAATTTATATCATTTCTATTTGTTAATTTTTTAATGATGTCTTTTCCACTTTTTTCTCTAACAGATATATATTTGAAATTTTTAAATCCATTTTTAAATACATCAATATACTTATCTTCTATATGATCAACTCCGAAAGAAGCAGAAAAACTTATATTATTTTTAGGGTTATCGCTCGGTTTTAAAAATATTGGATTAAATGTTTTTAGAGTATAATTCCATACTTGATCACTGCCAACTATGTATTTATCTGCAATACAATTTTTATATTTTCTATTTAAGTATTTTTTAGTAAATAGTTCAAAATTTCTATGACGAGAGTATTTTAGTTTAAATATAAATAAAGATTTTAAGAAATTTATTAATCTTCTTTTTAAAGAATAATCAAACCAAATCGTATTAACTTTAAAACCATAATCATTCATTTTCTTAACAATTGCATAATTTTGTAATTTGTTTCCATAATTAAAGTTTCCATTTAGTGTATATATATTAACTATCTTTTTCATACTTTTCCCCTTAATTTGTAAATAATATATGTTATAAAATAACCTTTTCTTCTTAAAATACAAAATTTTATATTCGACTTAAAGTTTAATTTATTGACAGGAACATTTTTAATACATTCATCAATATTTTTGTTTTCAAAAAGAGATAAATAATTTTGTTTTTTATTTTTCGATTCAAAGGCAGCCTTTACAAGCTTGTTTATTTGTCTATAACAAAATATATAATACTGTTCTTTCAGTTCATTAAATAAATTTAGTTCAATTAATTTTTTTTTGTGATAGTTTAAACATAAGTTTATATTATTGAACATTTGATGAAATTTGGAGTGTGTTACTGAATCATCATTATCATAATAAATATAAACATAATGATTAGAAATAAATATCTTTTTTGAGAAATAATAACACTCAAGGTTAAATAATGAATCTTCTCCATATCTTACCTTTTTATTAAATTTTATTTTGTTCTTTATTAACATATCTCTAGAATACAATTTTCCTACTGGGCCTTCAGTATATTGTATATTTTCAAATGAGTTGTTATAAATAGTAAGATACATTTTTTCTTTTTTGTCTGCAAAACAATATTCTTCTTTTTCTAATATTGGTAATTCATAATTTTTATTGCTAGTTTTATATACATTTCCAATAGTTATTTCAGAGCTATATTTTTTTGTCATTTGAAGCAAATAACTACAACAATCTTTTGTAACAATATCATCAGAATCAACAAACATAATATATTGCCCAGTAGCCTTTTCAACACCTAAATTTCTTGTATCTGAAACACCCGAGTTTTCTTTGTGAATTACTACTATTCTCTTGTCCTTTTTTTCATATTCTTTGCATATTTTAAATGAGTCATCTTTAGAGCCATCATCTATTAATAGTATCTCTAAATTTGTGTATTCTTGATTAACAATAGAGTCTATGCATTTAATTAAATACTTGTCCGCATTATATATTGGGACTATTACAGTTATTTTGTCCTTCATAATTTTTGCTCCAATCTATAATTCATATTCAGATTTATCAGGTAAAATTTCTTTAAATGCATTATTTACTTCATTTTTTGCATTTACAAAATTAATTTTTGTAGAAGTATCATTTAAACATATAACCTTTGATTTTTGATTTTTAATATGATTAAGTAGCAAATTATTATCATCTGTTATCTCAAAAATCTTTCCAAACTTAGAACTTCGCGGATAAAAATCACCTTTCAATAATTGATAGTATCTAACCACATATTGTGATATGTCCGTCTTTTTTCTAAATTTATTACTGATTGTATTATGAACTTGGTCATATTCTTCTTGCCATAATAAATCAAAATATGATTTTTTAAAAGCTTGCGGAATATGTGGATTATAAAAACCAGTGTAATATTTATATGGAATTTGGCTAATTGTTCTAATTATGTTTTTTCCATACTTTAAATTTAGATATTGTTTTAAGTTGCTTTTTAAAATATTTTTCTTTTTGAAATGCTTATTTATTATTTCCATGTTATTAATTAAAATATGAGGAAATACATTATCGTTAGGAGTGACAACAACTGGTGATTCTGCATATTCATCACATGGTTTGTCATTTTTAAAAAAATCATCCATATTAACATTATCTATTAAAAACATATCATCATTAAATAAAACAAAATTTTCGTTTAATCCTGGTATTTTATTTATATTCATTTCAATAGCATTGGAGTTAAAAACTGGTAGATATTTAGCATCTATGAAATCTTCATGCTTAACTATTTTGATTTTTGGATTATTAACATCTAACCATTTAGGTACGTGTCCCCATGTAACAAAATGTATTTTATTTACCCATGGTGCAAATTTTTCTACACCTCTAAACCAATATTTTAAATTATCCCAATCTCTATAACGATTAATTGAGTCGTCTATATCAATTGATTTATCATATTTTTTCTTTTGCAATAACCAGTTTTTGTCATTCCCATCAACCCATAAAATAACAAAATCAATCTTTTCTTTCAAATTGCATCGCTCCTTATTAATGAATAAAATTTCCAAATAGCTTTGTAAAATCGAAACCCAAACAGTAAAGATATTATTCCTAATTTGTCTCGAAAAGGAGCTCGATTATCTTTCATTATTAATTTTCTATTTTTTTTAATGAATGAAACAAGTTGTAATTTTATATTATTATCAACTTGTTTAGATTTTGCTAATTGAGTTAAAGTGCTTAAATATGAATACATTAGCCTCCTATCACATCCTCTACTAAGTTCAGGATATTTTTGTCTTACATAATCTGTCATCTCTTTTGTAGAAACAATTAAGTCCATTTTTTTTTCAGTAAATGAATTATTAGAAATAGAATCATTTCTAATTATATAGTAATAAATAGGTTTTGAAATAATAGATATTTTATCACTAATATCTACCAATTTGTACGTTGTAGCAGCATCCTCGTAAATTCTACCAACAGGATATTTAATATTATTAAATAAGTTCCTTTTATAGAGTTTTGCCCAAGCTGATAAATCAATTCCATCAGAATATAATATTTTATCTAATACCTCTTTAGGAGTTGAAACGTATTCAGTATTCGAATATTTATTTATTATTTTTCCATTATCATAAACTACTTGGTGCCCACCAATAGAAATATCACTATCGTATTTCACTATATTAATATATAATAATTCAATACAATCATTTGATAAATAATCATCACTATCTACGAAAGTTATATATTCTCCATTAGCTATTTCTATCCCCTTATTTCTAGCATCTGATAATCCTCCGTTCTTTTTATGAATTACTTTAATTCGATTGTCCTTTTTAGCATATTCGTCGCACATCTTAGGACAGTTATCCGGTGATCCATCATCTACTAAAATTATCTCTAGATTTTTATATGTTTGGTTTAATATTGAATTTATACATTTATCTAAATAATCTTCTACATTATAAATCGGAACTATTACGCTAATCAAAGGTTCACTTTTAGAAACTCTTTCCATATTTCTCACCTAAAAATTTAGCTTTTAAAAAACTAATTCCCTTATTCAACCAATTTATATTATCCATATCTATAACTCTTACTTCTTCATATGATAAATTATTGGTATTTAAATACACATCTAATAATAATTCTGAGATTCTTCCGTAAAATCTTGCATGAAATGAATCATATTGTGAACTATCAACTCTTTTTTCTAATTCAAATAGTATGTCAAATAACCATTCACAATAATCATTTAATATATCTTTTTTCATAATGAACATATTAAACATATGGGCAGATGTTCTTTTGTGCAATTTATCAAATTCATTTAAATATTTTGGATATTTTTCTTTAATAATATCTCTAGTCATATCTAATGGTTCCGCATATAAAGTGTGTTTGTAATGATTATATAAGTTTTCTATATAATACTTTCTCATTTTAGGAACAATAATATCTATTTTTTCTAAAATTTTATCTGTTTCTTCTAAAGATAATAAATGACTAAATTTATCTTCTTGGCTTTTATATTTCTTATTTGATTTTGTAAAATGTCTTCTATAATGGGCTAATCCTACATAATCATTATTTAAGTTTTTCCATGCCCAGTATAATCCAGTTAATTCACAGAAGTTAGGATTTTTAATTGATATATTATCACCAGTATTATCTTTAGTATAACCAATATCATTTTTACCTTCAGCACCAACATGTAGAGGAAGATACATGTCATCACTAGGCATTTTATACTCTTTATGAGTTGCAATAATAACTTTTATATTTTTCATTTTATTTAGATTCCTTAGAGTAGTAAGTATCAAAAGCTGATTTAATAACATCATCCATATCATAATATTTGTATTCTGCTAATCTTCCTCCAAATATTACATTTTCTTCTTTTTCAGATAGTTTTCTATATTGTTCTGCTAATTCATTATTTTTATCATCATTAACGGTATAATACTTTTCCATTCCTTCTTCATAATCTGCTGGATATTCAAATGTAACAACAGTTTTTGGACTAGTTGAATCAAATTCAAAGTGTTTATGTTCAATTACTCTAGTATAGTCAACTTCATGTCCTGTATAATTAACTACTGCATTACCTTGATAGTTGCTTTGATCAAATATTTTTGTATCAAACCTTAAACTTCTCCATTCTAGTTTTCCTAATGAATAATTAAAATATTCATCAATTGGACCAGTATAAACTATTTTTTCTGCTATAGATTTATAGTAATCAACGTTATCAAAGAAATTAGTATTTAGTTTTACTTCAATACCATCTAACATACCTTCAATTAGTTTAGTATATCCACCAATAGGTATACCTTGGTATTTATCATTAAAATAGTTATTATCATATATTAATCTAACTGGTAATCTTTTAATAATAAATGCTGGTAAATCTTTACAATCACGATTCCATTGTTTTTCAGTATAACCTTTAACTAATTTTTCATATATAGTTCTTCCTACTAAAGAAATAGCTTGTTCTTCTAAGTTTTTAGGTTCTCCAGTTATTTCTTTCTTTTCTTCATTAATATGTCTAAGTGCATCTTCTGGAGTAAATACATCATCCCAAATCTTGGCAAATGTATTCATATTAAATGGCATATTATATATCTCATTACCAATTCTAGCTACTGGAGAATTAGTATATCTATTAAATTCAACAAATGAATTAACATAGTCCCATACATCTTTATAATCAGTATGAAATATATGAGCGCCATACTGATGAACATTTATTCCTTCCATATTTTTAGTATAGATATTTCCACCAACATGATTTCTTCTATCTATAACTAGTACTTTCTTTCCATCTTTTTTTGCAAGATTTGCAAATGTTGATCCAAATAACCCAGAACCAACTATTAAATAATCATATTTCATAAAAACTCCTTTATATTTATTTTTTATTAAAAAAATCACCCTAAATTAATAGACAATTATTCTGCCCCATAAATAAAACCCCCTTTGTTTTCTCAAAGTATCAAACT
>CAMVLU010000034.1 GCA_947168405.1 uncultured Clostridia bacterium | reverse complement strand
ATTTTAATGATTGTTTTTATAAAAGGGGATGCCTAAAAATGTATAAAATAGTAATATGGTTAATTATTACTATTTTTTATACTATTAATACCATTTTAGACCAATTATAAACACACAATTTCTATGTCTACACTTGTATTTATGACTTTCTATTTTACAATTTATAATTTTAGAAATATTAACGAATTATTTAAAATATCCTTATATTATAATCTTTAAAAAAGTAAATTTAATTGGTTTTATAGAAAGAATAGAAATACTATTTTCTTTAAATTATTTATTTTTATTTTATTTTTTATTATTATTAATATTCTATCAAATAAGAACTATTCTAAAATTAAAACTTAAAAAAAAGAAACAGTTAACAATTAGTTTACTATTTCTTAGTTTCTTTATATTCCTATTTAGTATAATGTTTTAATTATAGAGATTATCCCATACTTTATCCTACACTATTATATATAAAACAAGGTAAGAGGCTGGGTTTCCCTGAAGAATTACCATCAAAGGAAAACCATTTCTGATATTTACGTTTTCTTTCTCTTGTTTCCTTATATTTCAAGCCTGTTCCCGTCCTTTCTCTCGTCAGGAAGGGAACTTTTTAACTTTCTATCAAAGTGTATGGTGAACTTATACTTCCATCTCCGCCATATATTCTTGTATCCGATTTCAGATTAAGGACTGGGCGGACGCCATTGCTGCTGCTGACACCGTTGTTGCCCACGTAACCGCTACAGCCCCAGTACGCCGCGTAAATAGGAGAGTTAGAGGAAGGCGACAAGAACCAATAATATCCTGCACTTGCATTTGGATCTAGGATCCAGTTATTATGTTTAAAATCCGAAGCTGAATATGTTGATAAATTTACTCCCCATAAGTTTGTTGCATTGGCATAGCCAAAGTCACTTGGATACAATAATCCAATTGCTCCTTCCCATGAAGTCTCATTTCCATTCCAGATATTACAACTATTATTATGACTATTCGAAGTAACATTAGATGCACATTCTACTGCTTCGTCTGTTAATTCAACTCTTTCTTGATCATAAGCATCTTTTGCTGGATATGCATAACCACTTGTTATATTTCCTAAGTAATACATGGTATTCGTTTTAATTAAATTACGATAAGTTGGATTTATGTTTGACCAATAACTATCGTTATTATTCTTATCATTTAAATAATATTGTAATCCTGCTGTTGTCCAATCACTATTGTTAGTTAAATTTGTGTCTATGTGTTTGTTCCAATATAGGGTACTTCCATATGCTGCTTCATTATATTTTAAATTAAATACTGTTGTTGCGCTTGTATCTGGATCTGTATGAGTATATGTTGAAAGCGAATCTGATAAACCACTTAATGCTGTATCTTTTACAATCTTTAATTCTCCATTAAAGACTCCAACTATTCTCCATAATTCATTACCATTAAAATAGATATAATTATTTGGATTGGCTCCTGAATAACGATATTCTCTTATGGTATCTTCACTTCCGGCTAAATCTCCATCTGTATTTACAGCATATAATCCATCTGTTCCGGCTCCTTCATCTTCATAGATATTCATAATTTTAGTTGCTGCCAATTCTCCTGGTAAGGTTATTTCTTTATCTGTAAAGTCTCCAGTTACGGTTACCGAAATACTTGCATAAAGATTTGCCCACTCTGTTGGTGTATAATCTTGATTTACATTTCCTATTACTACACTATCACTTATCCAAGCATAGATTCTATATACTTTGGTGTATGTTCCGGAATTTGCTCCTCCTGCTGGAATAGTTGTTTTATACATTCTTGTATTACTTATCGTATTATAACTTCTTGATGCTATTAATTCTGTTTCACTTTCATTTGCTTCTCCTAGGTTTACTACTTCAACTAGTCTAAATTTTAAGAATTCATCTCTTATTCTTTGAGTTCTTGAATTTGGATTACTAACACCTGGATTTAATACAATATCATAGATTATTGGTTTATCTGTTGTTGTATTCTTTCCTGTGATTTCAAACTGAAAATATTTTCCTGAGGTATACGTATTAGATGGCATGGCATCTGGGAAATCTAATTCGTTTGTTCCTGTATACTTCATGTATATATCTCCTGCTATTAATTTACTATTTGTTGTTCCTCCTCTTTCATATGTAAACATTGCATAGGTTGTTCCTATTAAACTTCCTATTAATATACCTAGGAATGATCCTAGAATTATTTTCTTGATATTGTTCTTTTTAATATCATTCATTTTCTTTCCTACCTTTCTATAATTAGATATTATCATATTAAAAAAAATATTTCAATATTTTTAGAAATATTTTTTTTACTTGACATATTAGTTTACAATTTATTAGCAAGTCCTATATAAGTATTTGGTGTTAGATTTAAAAGTATTTCTTTATCTTCTTTATTAATATCTAAATTATTTATAAATTCTTTAATTATTTCTTTAGTTACATTTTTACCTCTTGTTAATTCTTTTAATTCATTATAAGCGTCCTGTATATTATTTTTTCTTAAAATAGTTTGAATAGGTTCTGCTAAGAG
This sequence comes from uncultured Clostridia bacterium, assembly GCA_947168405.1. Lineage (GTDB taxonomy): Bacteria > Bacillota_I > Bacilli_A > RF39 > UBA660 > RUG591. The sequence continues at coordinate 11,109 of CAMVLU010000034.1, read as the reverse complement.
TTCCCAATTATTTGATAATTCATTTTCTATTAATTCTTTATTTATAGATACTCTTTCTAATCCTTTTAAAGTTTCTTTTATTCCTTGTATAGAATAACCAAATGAAATACCTAAATTTCTTAAACTTGATGAATCTGATAAATCTCTTTGCATACGGGACCTTGGTAATTTATTTGATAAAGACATTAGTAAAGAATTAGATAGTTCAAGATTTGCTTCACTGTTTTCAAAATTAATAGGATTTACTTTATGAGGCATCGTACTACTACCTACTTCATTTTTTACTACTTTTAATTTAAAATATCCTTTAGATATATATAACCACATATCAATATCTAAATCTAATATAATATTATTAATATGTCTTGTTATATCCAAAATAGTAACTATATAATCATGATTTTCTATTTGAGTAGTATAAAGATTAAAAGTTAAATCTAAACTATTTATAAAATCTTTCGAAAATTTAACTATATCTATATTTGGATAAGCAACATTAAATGCAGAATAATTACCTGTTGCTCCATTAAATTTAGCTTTTATTTCTACTTTTTTTAGTTTCTTTATTTCTTCTTCTATTCTATATATATATACTTTAAATTCTTTACCAATAGTTGTAGGAGTTGCAGGTTGTCCATGTGTATGAGCAAGAACAACGATATTTTTATATTCTTTAGATATTTTTTTTAAACAATTAAGTAAATTATTTATTTCATTATAATAACAATTATTTAAATAATCTTTTATCATTAAAGCATAGGAAGTATTATTAATATCTTCTGATGTTAATCCAAAATGAACAAATGATATTAAATTATCTAATTTTAAATCTTTTAATTTATTATCAATAAAATATTCTACTGCTTTAACATCATGTTTGGTAACTTTTTCAATTTCTTTTATTTCTAAATAAGATTTATCATTATAAGTTTTATAAATATTTTCTATTAAAGATATATCTTTACAATTTATTAATTTATTATTAACTAAATATACTAACCATTTTATTTCAACATATACTCGGTATTTCATATAAGCATATTCAGAAAAATAGGAAGATAATTCCTTCTTTATGAAAGAATATCTTCCATCTAATGGACATAGTTCTAAACCATCTTCTATTGTCATACAAACTCCTATTTAAATAAATTTTTAAAGATTGAATTTAATCCTTTATTTATTAATTTATCTGTTGTTTTATTTACAACTTTTTTACCTAATTTATAACCAACAGAATTTTTCATTTGTCTTTCTTCTTCTTTTTTCTTTTTTTCTTCTTCTCTTTTAATTCTAGCTTCTTCCTTTTGTTTTTCTAATAATGCTTTTTGTTCTTCTCTTTTTAATCTTGCTTCTTCTTTTTGTTGTTCTAAAAGTGATTTTTCTTCAGCTTTCTTTTGCTTTTCTTCTTCAATAATTCTATCTTCTTCTTCTTTTCTTTCTTTTTCTTCTGTATAAACTTTTTCAAGTACTAAATGAGCAGCATCATCTTTTTGAACAACTTCTTCATATTTACCACAGAACTCTGAATTATTAATTATTTTATTTCTTTCCATATCATCGATTGTTCCCATATGACTTTCTGGTGGTAATATTTTTACTATTTCAGCAACTTCTGGTTCACCTTTTTCATTTAAGAATGAAACAATTGCTTCTCCTGTTCCTAAATTTAATATAGCTTCTTCTGTTTTAAATTCAGGATTAACTCTAAATGCATCAGCTGCTGCTTTTACAACTTTTTGTTCAGATGGTGTATAAGCCCTTAGTCCATGTTGAACACGATTTGAAAGTTGAGATAATACTTCATCTGGTATATCAGAAGGTGATTGACTAACAAAATATAATCCTATTCCTCTTGATCTAATTAATTTAACAATTTGAACTATTTGTTTTAAACGATAACTTGGCATGCCATTGAATAATAAATGTGCTTCATCAAAGAAGAATACTATTTTTGGTTTATCTAAATCTCCTACTTCTGGCATATCATTAAATAATCTTGTTAATAAATATAAAAGGAATGATACATACAAGTCTGGTGAATTAAATAATTCAACAGCATGTAAAATATTAATATATCCTAAACCATCACTTGTTGTTTTTAAAAAGTCATGAATATCAAATGAAGGTAAACCAAAGAATTTATCGGCTCCTTGATCTTCTAAAGCAAGTAAACTTCTTTGAATAACTCCTATACTTTGACTAGTAATATTTCCATATTTTAAAGTATAATCTTGTCTATGTTCTCCAACATATTGAAGTAAACTTCTTAAATCTTTAAGATCATATATCATTTTTTCTTCATCATGAGCAATTCTATAAATTATAGTTAAAACACCTTCTTGAACTTCTGATAATCCAAGCATTATAGATAAAACAGAAGGTCCTACATCATAGATAGATACTCTAATAGCATGTCCATGTTGTTGATATAAATCCCAAAAACGAACAGGAAATGCTTTATAATCAAACTCAGGTATATTTAATTCTTTAATTCTTTCAACAATAAAGTCTTGTGATTCTCCCGCCTTAGAACATCCTGCTAAATCTCCTTTAACATCCGCAACAAATACAGGAACACCTAAACTAGAAAAACTTTCAGCCATTACTTTAACTGTCGTAGTTTTACCTGTTCCACTTGCACCTGTAATAATTCCATGACGATTAGCCATATTTGGAAGAATAACACATTCTTTTTTCTTATTCTTTCCAATTAGTAATTTACCATTTAAATACATATTCTCACCCAATATTTATAATATCATATCTAATAGAAAAAAGATACAACTATTTAAAAAACATTCACTATATTTATAATTTTTTTAGTAAATTTGTAAGTATATTTTCATCATCAATTTTAGTAATAGCAAAACACTTATTTCCTAAATCTTTAAAGCTAGCACCACAATGATATAATATTTTTTTATCTATAATAATAAATCTATCATGTATTTTATTATTAATTACTAAATCGATGTTAGAATATTGTTTTTTATATTTATTATAATCATCATTATTATATTTATTTGTAATTAAAGTAATTTTTTTATTAGTTTTAGATAAAATATCTAAAATATTTTTATCTATATAATTATCAATAATTATAATACTATTTTTAGATGTATTTAATATATCTAACATGATGGAATAAGCATCATATATTTGTCCTTCAAAGAATATATGATTATTTTTTTCTTTAAATTTCGATAATGTTTCTTCTATTAAATCTATTCTTTTAGAATCTTTTAAAACCAAATCATTTATATACTTTTGTCCTAACAAATTATTAGAAACATATCGTCTAAGATCAACAAATGCATTAATAACTTTAATGTTTATTTCAGCAGCAATATCACTTTTTAAAAGTCCTGATAACATTATAATACCATATTCAGTAAAAGCATATGGCGGTCTCCTTAAACCAATTACATCATTTTTGGACATCACATTTTGTGATCTCCAACTAATGAATTCATCATATGATAATTGAAACATGAATTAATAATTAATTCAAGTTTTTTATTGTATCACATAAACTTATTTGCTATAATAATTATGGATGTATTTAATTAGTGTTAGTTTGCACTCCTTTTAATTTCATAATTATAAAGGAGAGTGATAAATATGAGTAAATATATAAATTATTTTTTCATAATCATTATATTTCAATTTATTATAATAATCACTATTCTATTATTTAAATAGAAAAAAGCATACTAACACTTGACTTCAAGTATTAGTATGCATTCCAAAATCAAATATGGAGTGTATCTAACCTTCTGAAATTAGATACATCCTTTTTTATTATATGAAGTATTTCTCTTCATATTCATATTAACATAAATTAATAATTAATTCAAGTTATTTATTTTGCATCATATTTAATAAGTTAATCTTAAACATATCTTTTTCCGGATTAGCTTTACTAATCATGACACCTTTATATGCCGTAAGTTCTGCTCTATGTCCTTCTTCTAGAATACCTTCTGGAGTAATATTTGTTAAAAGAACAATTTTCTTATCTTCATAAACAGTATAATGAAGTCTAATTTCACCATGAACTTTTACAAACATTTCATCTGTTGGAAGAATAAGTTCATAACTTTTTGTATTTTTATCTTTATGAACTAATGTTCCTAAAAATTCTCCATTTCTTATCTTAGGATAATATTCAAATGTTAACTTCTTATAAGCTAACATATTATACTTTCTTACTGATCTTTCTTTTTTACGAAAATCATTTTCATTTTGGTATTCGAATATATAACTTTGTTTCATGTTATCAACCCCTTTAACCCCTCTATTTTTGATAAATACCCATATCTACCAAATTCGAGGATATTATACTACAAAAGATACTAAATGTCAACTTTTTTGTCTACTTTTATCATATTTTTGTATTAACAAAACAATTTTTCTAACATATACCAAGTAATTACTTATATTATAAGTATCTAAATAAGTATTTTTGGTAAATTCTATTCTTTTAGGAATACTTAATTTTAATAATAAGTATAACTTTTCTAAATTAGTTAATTTATTCTCTTTTTCATATTCTTTAATAAAATCATCTAAATCTAATAAATTATAATTATTTTGATAAATATTAATAATATCTTTTATAAAATTATCAATATTTGCTTTATTCCAACTAATTAAAGATATATTATTACCTTCTATAATATGAGATAAATCTAAGTTATTATGAATCATACTATACCTAACAACTTTATTATTATTTAAATCTTTATAAAAATTTTCACTTTCTACTTTAACAAAACTTAATAAATAATAAAATAAATCTATATTAGATACTAATAAATATTGAGATGGACTCATAAATGTTTGATTATCTATATAATTATTTAAATCATGATAATAATTCATTAAATAGTTTGCATCATTTTGCATATCTTCATACATACTTTTTATTTCTTCTAAACTTAATTCTTTTTGAAAACTTGTTTTTTTATGTAAAAATCCTGTTATATGTATTAAATCATTTAATCGTTGTTCTTTAGATACATTCTTTTGTTCTATATATTCATATATTTCATATTTAGTATTATTTTTATTAATAGTTTTAGGATAAAAAGAAAAACCACGTGAAGATAAATAATCATATATTTCATTATTATTTTTATTTTTATAAACATATTTTCCTAAATTAGTATCTAAAATAATAACATTACCTAGATATTTTAAAGATTTAATTTTAAAATTATATTCATTTATTATTTCTTTTAAATCATTCATCAACACTTGGAATTATTATTTTAGATCCTACTTTTAAATTATCTAAATCATTATAATCAGATAATATTTCTTTACTAACTTTATATTTATCTAAAATACTTTCTAATGTATCTTCTTCTTTCATAGTATAAACACGATAAACAGAATATTCTGGATTATCATCCATATTATTTAATAATTCATCTTCTAAAGTAATTTCAGTTTTAGGAGAATTAATAGAAACATTGCTATCTACATTAACATTTATAGTTTTATTATTACTATTTTCATTTACAATACTAGCTTCTTCTATATCTTTTTCAGGAAGACCAATTTCTCTATCATCAATTTCGATAGTTTCAATTGGATCAACTTTTATATCCAAGTCATCTAACATAACACTTATATTAACTCTTAAATTATCTTCATTTATTATCTCATATGTAAAATCATCTATACTTATAGAACAATTACTAGTATCATATTTATTATCTATTGTAATATCAACTGGAATATTATAATTAAAATTTTCTTCTAATTCTCCATTTTCAATCATTTTATAAGTCCCATTAATTAAAAATTCTCCAGATACTAAATTATTATCAAGTTTTAAAGTATTATCAATAGCAATAGAAGTTATTTCATTAATTTTTGTTTTAAACATTAAATCTTTACTAAATGGTATTATCTTTTTCATATATCCTCACTTTCATTTAAGAATATGATTATTTTTTATAAATATGAAAAAAACTAATAATTTTATTATTAGTTATATAAATTATTTTCTTTAATATAATTTAATATTTTGTTATTTAAATAATTATTTTTATTTTGTAATAATTCTTGTTTAGCCAAATATGATGAACCTTTATATTCTTTATTAATTAAGATTATTTTATTTTTATAATCTTTATAATTATTATTTATATAATCAGCTATATTATCATTTCTATTTATTATTATTAAAATATAATTATTTAAAATATCTTGATAATTTTTAAAAGTATTAAATTTTAAAAATAAATCACTTCCCATTAAAATATGAGTTATTTTAATATCTTTATTAATATTATTTAAAATATTATAATTAAATAATCTATCCATCTTTCGAATAATTATAAATATTTAATACTTCTTCTTGATTATTTTTTATTACATTTATCATATTAATTCTATTATCTATTGTTGTTAAATCAGTCTTATTTGAATTAACTGGTAAGAAGTATAAATAATCTATAATTTTATCTTGTAATAAATCTTTAGATATATTTTCATGAGCTATAGTAATTGGATTAAATGATCCAACAAATAAACAATTTTTCATATAGTTAAAAAGATGCTTATTCGGCATCTTTTTTTATTATTTCTTCTTTCTTATAATATCCACAGTTTTTACATACTCTATGTGGTTTAATCATTTCACCACAGTTAGGGCAAGATGTAACTGTTTTAGAAACTAAAGCATTGTGTGCTCTTCTCATTCTTTTTCTAGTTTTTGATACTTTTCTAAATGGTACAGCCATGATTTCACTCCTCTCTTATTCTTTAAAGAAATCTTTAAATGGATTATTTACTTCTTTGGAATCTCCTTCTTCAAAGACATCCTCATATGTACTCTTTAATTCCGATATATCACTGGTTGTATAGCGAATAGGAATTTCCAATACAATATAATGCCACAAAAACTCAATTAAATCAAGTGTTTTTAATGAATTTTCTAAAATTTCTTCAATTTCTACTTGAAATTCATATGGAACACTTTCTAATGTTATGGCATCTTTTAAATACATTATTCCTTCTAAATTACCAGTAAACACAGTATTTTCTTCATAATCTTTTGTTATATTTCCAGATATTTTAACATTATCAAGTTTTAAAATATCAGTATTTTTTAAATAATCTTTATCATAATTAATTACTTCATCTACAATAATCTCATCTTTATATAAAAGTTCATTTAAATCTATAATCATAAATCTCCTTAACAACCACTCGGTAAAGAATATCCACTTGTTGTATACAATGTTTTTCCTGCTTGACTACATGTTAAATATGCTTTTAAATTATTATTTGTTACTTTTACATATCCATTACAAGTCATATTATCGTTTATTTTCTTTATCCCTAATTGATTTAAACATATATTAGTCTTACTTCGATAATTAGGAACACTTCTTGCATATTCAACCATCATGTCTTCATATGTTTTAAATTCCTTCTCATTATTATTTTTTCTTAAATTAGATAATGCTGGAAATGTTAACATAGATACAACAGCAATTAACACAACTACACCTACTAATTCAACTAAAGTTAAACCTTTTTCATTCATAATTAATCCCTTTCATCTTTGACAAATCTATTATTATATGTTATTATTAATGTGCAAAGAAATATTGCATATAATAAATAAGGAACATTCAATTTGCGATATTGAGTGATTACCAATAATTGGTGAAATCACCTAACTATCTAGTTAGGTGATTCTTTTTATACTAATATTTTAAACAATAATAGTATGAAAAGGAAGTTTTGAATAATCAAAGATCTTATAACTAAATCTTTTTTATTCATCCTATCACCCAACAATTAAATATTCCTAAATAATTGTATCATATTATTATTTAGGATACAACAGTTATTCTTCATATTTTATTTTTTTAGAAAACTTGCAACCACAGTAATCTTGTCTATATAAATTATAGATATGCGATAATACTATACTTCTTTTATATCCTTCTTTCTTTTTAAAATCAGAATATAAATAAGGCATATTATATTTTTCTTCTAATTCATGTCCTATTTCATTTAATACTTTACTATTTTTATGAGGACTTATTGTTAAAGTTGTTGTAAAATAATCAAAATTATTTTCTTTTGCATAGATACATGATTTTTCAAGTCTTAATCTATAACATTTAAAACAACGACTTCCGCCTTCTTTTTCTTCTTCTAATCCTTTTATTTCATCTAAATATTCTTTATCATTATATCCAAGAGATATAACATCAACTTTATTTTCAGTTTTAAATTCTTTAATAAATCTTTTTAATTCACTTAATCTTTTATTAAATTCTTCATTAGTATCAATATTAGGATTATAATAAAGAATTGTAATATCAAAATATTTAGATAAATATTCTATTACATAACTAGAACAAGGTGCACAGCAAGCATGTAAAAGTAGTTTCTTTTTTCCATTTAAATTTTTTAATGTATCTTCTAATATTATTTGATAATTCATTATATATCTAAATTATGATAAACATTGTTTACATCATCGATTTCTTCTAAAGATTCAATTAATGTCATTACTTTTTCAGTATCTTCATCATTTAAAGAAATAGTATTAGTTGGAACATAAGTTACTTCACTTTGAATAAATTCGTTTATTCCATTATCTTCAAATGCTTTTTTTACATTTAAAAATTTATCTGGTTCTGTATAAACAATAAATGATTCTTCATTATCAATTACATCATTAGCATCAGATTCAAGAGCAATTTCCATAACCTTATCAAAATCTAAATTCTTATCAAGTTCTATTACACCTAATCTTTTAAATAAGTAACTAACAGATCCATCAGTTCCTAAATTACCTCCACGTTTTGTTAAAGTAGATCTAACAAGCATAGCTGTTCTATTTTTATTATCGGTTAAACAATCAATCATAATAGCTATTCCATGAGGTGCATATCCTTCATATCTAATACTTTCAAAGTTAACATCATTACCATTTCCAATTGCTTTATCAATTGCTTTTTGAATATTATCTTTTGGCATATTATTACTTCTTGCTTTTTCGATAACCATTCTAAGTCCTGGATTCATATCAGGATCCCCATTAGTTCCTTTGGCTGCAACTTGAATTTCTTTAGCTATTTTTTGAAATATTTTACCTCTTTCAGCATCAATTAATCCTTTTTTACGATGAATTGTTGCCCATTTTGAATGTCCACTCATAATTTTCCTCCTTCAGTTATTACTATTTTATCACAAATTATATGATTTTAAAATATCCAAATCATTATTTTTTCTCAAAAGTGAGTGCAAAAAGGTGTAAATAACATTAAAAAGTGAGTGTAAAAAGGTGTTTTTTTTTATTAATGTATGCTATAATTATTTTGGAGGTAAATTATGAAAAGAAAAATATATAATGATTTATTAAACTGGAAAAACAAAAAAGATAATAAAAAACCATTAATGATTTTAGGAGTAAGACAATGTGGGAAAACTCATATTATTAAAGAATTTTGTCAAAATGAATTTACTAATTTTAAAGAGGTAAATTTATTTAAAGATATTGAAGTAGTTGATATTTATAAACAAAATATATCTTCAGATAAAAAATATGAGTTATTAAAAATAAAATTAAATTTTGATTTAGAAAAAGAGGATTCCATATTATTTATAGACGAAATACAAGAATGTGAAGAACTGATTTCAGATTTAAAATATTTTTGTGAAAATCATAATAATGTTAAAATAATATGTGCAGGATCTCTACTCGGAGTTAAATTAAATAGAATGAAAAAATCATATCCTGTTGGTAAAGTTGATCGTTTATACCTATACCCAATGGATTTTGAAGAATTTTTAATGGCTTACAATGAATACATGTTAATTGATTATATTAAAAAATGTTATAAAAATAATGAAGCTATGGGAACCGTTATACATCAAAAAGCAATGGACTATTATAAAATATATTTAATAACAGGTGGAATGCCTGAAAGTGTAAAAAACATGGTTAAATGTCAAAATCGTTACATTGAATATGATACAAATATTTTACATACAATTATAAACGATTATAAAGATGATATGAACAAGCATGTTTCAAATTCCGCAGAAACTCTAAAAATATCAAGTATATATAATTCACTTCCTTCTCAACTAATGAATGCTTCCAAAAAATTTCAATATTCAAATATAAATAAAGGAGCTAAATCACGTGAATATTATGTTCCGCTAAATTGGTTAGAACAAAGTAACTTGATTCAAATATGTAAACTAGTTAAAAATCCAGAGATTCCTCTTTTAGGCTTTGTTGATGAAAATACTTTTAAAGCATACTTAAGTGACGTAGGTATATTAAATAATTTAGTTGGTTTATCTATTAAAAATATTTTAATGGATGAAGCCAAAATATATAAAGGTATTATTACAGAAAATTATGTAGCAAATCAACTAAAAGCAAATGGTATCCCTTTGCTATATTGGAAAGGTTCTAGAAATTCAGAAGTTGATTTTCTAATAAGCAACGAATTAGATGGAATTATTCCAATTGAAGTTAAATCATCTGATAGTACTCAATCAAAAAGTTTAAAAACTTATATGGAATTATTTAAACCAAAATATGCAATTAGAATAAGTTCAAAAGATTTTGGATATAATCCAAAAACAAAAATAAAATCAATCCCACTTTATGCAGCATTCTTAATAAAATAAATATAAAATTTAAAAAACCTCATTTTTTAATTGAGGTTTTTTTATCCTAAAAAATATCTAATTATAACAGGTCCAAGTATTATTAAAAGTAATAAAGGAACAAAGAATAATACAGATATAATACTAATTTTAAGAGGAAGTTTAGAAATACTTGCACGTGTTTCTAACATTATCTTTTCTCTTATGTAATCTATTTGATTATATAAAGTATCTATAATACTATTACCAAATAAATTTGACTCTTTAATATTTAAAATAATATTATTAATTGTATCACTTGGAATTCTATGTTTTAAATTATCTAAAGCTTCTTCTAAACTTTTTCCATATTTAACTTCTCTAATAGCTTCACGAAATTCTAAAGCTAAATCAGAATCAATACTATTACTAGTTACTTCAATAGCATTTATTAAATTATTACCTTAT
>CAMVLU010000033.1 GCA_947168405.1 uncultured Clostridia bacterium | reverse complement strand
TAGAATCTGATAATGTAAAAGGAGCATTAGATGAACTATTTCAACATGCAACAGATTATACCAATATGGATGAAAGAGTTACAGAGTTAGAAGGAATAAGTTCAAATACAGCAGGATTTCATAATTCAATATTCAGAGGAAAGAATCTTGGAACCAGTGTAACAAGTGACCAATGGACAGCAATATCAAATGGAACCTTTGAAGACTTATATGTCGGAGATTATTGGGTAATAAATAATGTAAATTGGAGAATAGCAGGATTTGATATTTATTTACATAAAGGGGATACTGAGATGACTTCACATCATGTAGCCATAGTACCAGATCAGAATTTAACTACTGCTCAAATGAATACCAGTAATACAACAGAAGGAGGGTATGTTGGAAGTGCAATGTATACAACAACTCTACCTAGTGTCTTAACAACTATAAGAAGTGCCTTTGGAAGTAGTCATGTCTTGAAATATCGAGCCTTATTAACGAATTCAGTTAGTGGTAATGCAAGTAATGGATGGGCATGGTATGATGCATATGTAAATCTAATGAATATGGTACAAGTAACAGGAGATAGAGGCTGGGGTTCATCAAGTTATGAAGTGGGAGCAGATAATGTGCAATTTCCATTATTTAGATTGGCACCTGAATTTATAAGTATAAGTAGAAGTTGGTACTGGGTAAGGAGCGTCTCTTCTTCGGCGCTTTTCGCTATTGTCAGCACCGGCGGTGACAGCACCGACCTCAGCGCTTCCCGCTCCGGTGGCGTTCGCCCCTGCTTTTACATCGGGTAATCTGCAATTACACCCCTTTATGGGGTATGGGAATTTTAAAATAATTAATTATATAAAAAAAAGAATTAGTAAATAATCAATATTTCCCCTATTTACTAAACTCTTTTTTTTTGTTATAATCTTTATCATAAGGATGTGATCAAATGACATGGGATAGTATTTTGACTATTGTGAGAAATATTGTTGATATAGCAGTAGTTTGGGTAATATTTTATTATGTTTTAAAGAATTTTAAGAATAATGTTAAGATGTCTCTTTTAATTAAAGGAGTTTTAATAATAGTAATTATAAAAATATTTAGTATGTGGTGGAAATTAACAACTGTTGGATTATTACTTGAATACGTATTACAATGGGGACCACTTGCATTAATAATTATTTTCCAACCTGAAATACGTGGTGCATTAGAACAACTTGGTAGAAGTCAATTACTTGGTCGTCACAAGGTATTAACGGTTGATGAAAGAGAAAAATTAGTTTATGAAATAATTCAGGCTGTTGATTATTGTCGTAAATCAAGAATAGGAGCTTTAATTACGATAGAAAGAGATGTTAGTTTATCTGATTATATAGAAAAAGCTAAACCATTATATGCTGATTTATCGAGTGAATTATTAATATCTATCTTTTTTCCTAATAATCCACTTCATGATGGTGCGGTAATTATACAAGGAGATAGAATTAGTTGTGCTGGAGCAGTATTTCCAACAAGTAATAATATAAAATTGAATAAAAGATTAGGAACACGTCATCGTGCAGCTTTAGGTATAGTTGAAGAAACTGATGCTATTAGTATTGTAGTATCAGAAGAAACAGGAAGAGTTTCCATTGCTGTTAAAGGAGAAATGTTCTATAATCTATCAATAGATGAAGCACGTATGATGTTAATTGATGAATTAAGACCTAAGAGTGTAGAAACTGAAACAACTATAGATGAGGAGGATATTTATGAAGAAGATAATTAAAAAAATATGCCTTTTCATAGGAAAAATAATAAAATTAATTGATAAAATATTAATTACTCCTATAATGAAATTATTTTTATTAATTAGATCTTTCTTTAGTAAAAATAATAAAACAATAGAAAAAATAATGGGAAATAAGCAATCACTTGTTATAGTATCTTTAGTATTAGCATTTATTTTCTTTTATGTAGTAGATAAAAATTCTAGTTATTTGGTAGATAATAGTGCAGATATTATTTATAATCAAACTGTTAAAGCAAATTATAATGAAGAAGCATATGTTGTAGAAGGTCTCCCTAAAACTGTTGATATAGTTTTAATTGGAAGAAAAAGTGATATTTATTTAGCTAAACAACAACCAAATCAAAAAGTAACAGTTGATCTTCGAGAATTAACATCTGGAACGCATCGTGTTAATTTAAAATATTCGGGTAATATATCAAGTGTTGATTATAAGATAGATCCAAGTCAAGTAACGGTTGTTATATATGATAAAGTTAGTTCTACAAGAGAAGTAACTGCCGAACTTGTTCATAGAAACAATTTAGATAGTAAACTTGATATCAGTAATATTGAGTTATCTAAAAAAGAGGTAACAATTAAAAGTTCAAGTAAAAAACTTGAAGAAGTTGCTTATGTAAAAGCATTAGTAGATGTTGATAATTTAGTTGAACCAACAGTTGGAAATGCAACAATTAATAATTGTAAATTAGTTGCTTATAATAATGATGGAAAAATAATAGATGTTGAAATACTTCCTGAAACAGTAGATGCAACTTTAACAATTACGTCAACTAGTAAAGTAGTTCCTGTTAAAGTCGTACCAACTGGTGATATTGCTTTAGGTTATGCCATATCTTCAACGACAACTAATATTACAAGTGTAACAATTTATGGAGATGAAGATAATTTAAAGAATATTGAATATGTTCCAGTTAAAGTTGATGTTTCTAATTTATCAAGTAATAAAGAATATAATGTTAATTTAGAAAAACCTAATGGTGTTCGTGATATGAGTGCAAAGACTGTTAATGTTAAAGTAAATGTTGGAAAAGAAGAACAAAAAGAAGTACCTAATATTGGAATTCAAACAACAAATCTTGCTGATGGATTAATGGTTCAAGCATTAGGTGAAGAAAATAGTAAAATAACAGTTCTTGTAAAAGGAAGTAAAGAAGCAATTGATTCTTTAGATGCTAGTAAAATAACCGCGGTTGTTGACTTATCTGGTTATACATCTCCTGGAGTATATGATGTTGATGTTAAAGTATCTGGAGAAGATTTAAGACTTAGTTATACATCCAAGGTTAATAAAATAAAATTAGAAATAAAAAATAAATAAAAAAAGAAATATCTAGTTTAAATTAACAAGTCTAGATATTTCTTTTTTATCTATATTGATTTCTTCGTATTCATCAAATTGAAATAATTTAGTAGCTATACTAGTTGGTAAATGATGTTGTAAATGATTATATATATTTAATTTGTTGTTATAATAATCAACCATAGATTCTAAATTCATTTCTATATGATAAAGTTTTCTTTTTAATTCTAAAAATTGTTTATTTTTTAATAGTTCATCATAATTATCAACATATTCATTTATTTCAAATGTTGTATTATCTAATAAATTAATTAATTCTTCTTTAGAACATTCTTTAGTATTAAATTCATTAAATTTATTAAAAGCATCTTCTTTAATACTTAAATTATCTTTTATAAAATATACTATTTCTTTATAAATTTTATATTTTTGTTTTAAAGAATTTATTATATCTTCGTTTGCTATTTCTACACTTAAAAGAGAATTTTGTATTTTACTTTTACTTATTGTTATTAATACTATTAAAAATATTATTAATAATACTACAATAGAAACTATTAAAATTAATATATTATTCATACTATCACCAACTTTATTTTATCAAATTTTTTAATTATTTACAACTACATATTTAATGGTTCATTGAATTCTATAAAATCAATATATAAGTTCCAAACCATATATCTTTTTTTAGAATTTTTATCATATAAAAGTATATAATCTCTTCCCCAGGATTCTAAATATCCTTCAAATATTCTATCACACCATTCTTTTGAATCAGAAAATGACATATAAACTTTTAAATATTTTCCTTTATTTTTAGATAATATATCTTCTGCAAATGGAACATTATTTTCCATATTATTATAGGAATTCATATTATTTGGCTTATATGTTCCATAATTATAATTATTATTCATAATATCCTCCTATTAATTATATTCTTATCTATTTTAAAAATAACAAATATTTGTTATAATTAATTAGAAGGAAGGTATTATGAGAGTAAGTTTAGGAATAAGTAATCATCATGTTCATTTAACTAATGAAGATTATAAAATATTATTTAAAGATACTAAGATGGAAGTTAGAAATATGTTAACTCAACCTAATCAATTTGCAAGTAATTTAACGGTTGATATAGAAGGACCTAAAAGAAAGTTAGAAAAAATAAGAGTTTTAGGACCTAATAGAGATTATACTCAAGTTGAAGTATCGAAAACAGATTGTTATAAATTAGGAATAGATCCTCCTGTAAGAGATTCTGGTGATTTAAAAGGTTCTAGTATTGTAAAAATAATTGGACCTTATGGAATAGTAGAAAAAGAATGTGCAATTATTGCCTCAAGACATATTCATGTTGATAAAAATATTATAAAAGAAAAAGGATTAGAAGGAATAAAAGAAGTTAGTATTAGAATAGAAGGAGAAAAATCAGGAATAATAGAACATGTTCATTTAAAAGAAACAGAAAGTGCTAATTTTGAACTTCATTTAGATACAGATGATGCAAATGCTTTTTTATTAAAACAAAGTGATATTGTTGAAATAATATTTTAGGAGGAAATATGCCATTTAGTTATCCAAGAAGACCATATTCTTTAGAAGAACTTAAAGATATGTCAAAAGAAGATATTCTTAATAGATGTTCAGATATAATTGTCGATAAAAATTCTCTTATGAATAATATGAAATTGTTTTTAGAGTGTTCTAAAATAATTAGAATTAGAAATATTTTAGTATTAGATTATGAAAGTTCTATAATTTTAGATGATTTAAAGGAAAAAGGATTATTTAATCGAGATCAAGTTTTTTTAATTGATGATTATAAACAAATTGATAGAAGTTATATAGATATAAGTAAATTAAAAAATATTAGACTTGTTGTTCCTAATACATATGCTATGTGGGGAATTAAATTTAATGATAAATTATATTGTTATCAATATTTATATAATAATAAAGCAATAGAAAATGATACTTTTAGTGGTTATTATGATAAAGAAACTTTATTAGAAGTAGAAAGAATTTCTTCAATGATAAAAGACTTTGATGATAATTTAACTGATGTTGAAAAGATAATATTAGTATCTAATTACTTTCAAAAATATTGTCAATACAATGATGATAAATCGATAAGTGAAAAAGAATTAGGTGACTCAAAAACAGCTTTGTTTAAGGGAATAGGAATATGTCGTACTTTTGCTGATGCTACTACCCTACTTTCAAATAATCCCTATTTAAATTTAAAGGTCCGAAATGTTCGAAGTGAAAAACAACCTATTCATGTTTGGAATATTATTGAATTAAATGGAATAAGTTATCAAATAGATAATTCAAGAGCAATTAGTAATGGAGAATATACTGATAAAAATTTGTTAAGAACTTATAAATTTAATAAAGAATATTTATTATTTGGAGAAGATATAAAACATGAAGAAATAATTAGAGGATTAAGACCTCTTAATTTAAGTAAAGATGGTTTTGATAAAAAATATATAGATGCAGCTATAGAATATTTAGATAATACCAATTTAGTAGATTTTGATTATAAAAGAGTTAGATAATATAAATTTGATTTATATTATTTTTTTTAAAAAAAATATCCACATATATGTGGATAAAATTATTCTGATTGTTTAGGTAATCCCTCATATTCATCAAATACTTCTTGAGTATATGAAGGTTCGGTTCCTTTAATATAATATAATACTTTTTTATGGGTAGATTCATCTGTTGCTAAATTACCTGTTATGGGATCAACTATTACACCTACTACATTTTCAGGTATAGAATACCAATTAGTTTCTTTATCTTTTAAATAACTTTCCATAGTATTTGCCCATATTTTTTTAGAATATTTAAAATCGTTATTATTCATAGGTTTATTATCGTCATATCCAATCCAAATTGAGGTTGTAACATTAGGATTAAATCCTATAATCCAGTTATCTGTATCAGTAGAACCTGATTTAATACTATATTCATGTGTTAACATAGAAGAAATTGATATATTAGTTGGATACGCATAATCAATCATATTATAGTCATATGTTCCTTTTAATAAATCATTTAAAATAAATGTTGTACTGTTATTTAAAACTATTTCATTTGTTTTTTGATGTTCATATAAGATATTTCCTTTTATATCTGTTATTTTTTCTATAAAATATGGCTCATTCTTTACTCCTAAACTTGCTAAGGTAGAATAAGCACTTGTTATTTCTAAAGGAGTTAGTTCTACTGTTCCTAAAGGGAGAGATACTATATTATTAAGAGGAGTTTTTATTCCAACTCTTTTAGCAGTAGTAACAAGATTTTCACTTCCTAAAAATAAATGGGTTTTAATAGCATAGATATTATCTGAAAAAGATATAGCTGCGGCCATAGAAATTGCTTTATTGGGATATACATTATTATAGTTTTTTGGAGCATAGGTATTATTAGTTCCTAAGGAAAAAGTTGTTTCTTGAGATAAAAATGAAGTACTAGCAGTAAAACCATTTTCTAAAGCATTATAATATAGAAATGGTTTCATGATCGATCCTACTTGTCTTTTAGCATTAATTGCTCGATTAAACTCTGATTTATTATAATTTCTTCCTCCAACTAAAGCTATTACTCCCCCACTTTCTGGGTTTATCATTATGCCACTAACTTGAATCTCTTCATTATCTTTAATATTATCGTTTATACTATTTTCTAAACTTCTTTGAGCATTTAAATCTAATGTTGTATAAATTTTTATTCCTCCGTTTTCTAAATGAGTTTTTACAATAGTATTCATTGTTTCTAATTCTTTTAAAACAGCATCTTGATAATACATAATAGTATTTAAATTTAATTTATCTTTTTTACCATAATAAATTAATTTTTCATTAATAGCTTCATTATATTCATTTTCAGTAATAATTTTATTATTTAACATAGATTTTAATATATATAATTGTCTTTCTTTAGCAATGTGTTCATTTAGTAAAGGAGAATAATTAGAAGGAGATTTAGGTATTCCAACAAGCATAGCACTTTCTGCAAGAGTTAAATCTTTAGCATCTTTATTAAAATAAAATTTACTAGCATTTTCGATTCCATAGTTACCATGTCCATAGTTAATACAATTTAAATAACCTTCTAAAATATCATCTTTTGAATAATTCATTTCTATTTGAATTGTATACCAAACTTCTTCTAACTTTCTTTTCCATGTTTTATCAAAATCTAAAAATAAATTCTTAGCATATTGTTGAGTTATAGTAGATGCTCCTTCTTTATAACTATGATTAATTAAATTAGTATAAGCTGCTTTCATTATTCTTAATAGATTAAAACCATGATGATTATAAAAGTTTTTATCTTCTATTGTAATAGTTGCTTTTTTTAAATAATCATTAATATTATTAAGTTCTACCCATTCACTTGTACCATTTCCTTGAAAAAATACTTCTTCATTATTATCATATAAATAATAACTACTTGTTTTATTAATATCTATTTTAGGACTTATTTTAGCATATAAATATATTCCTCCTATTAATAAAATACTTATAAATAAAAGGAATATAGATAGTTTTAAAATTCTTTTTATTATCTTCATTACATCACCTATTTTTATTATCTTCAAAAAAATATAAAAATATGTGTTCAAATTATTCTATTTGTGATATAATGCTTCTCGAAATGTGTTTTTACATTTTAAAAGGATTTTTTATGGGAAAAGTAAATTTATATATAAAATCTTGTTTAATAAATGAAGAAATGGAATACAATATAAAAGGAATTTTACAAGATAATAAAATTAAATATCAAGATAAAGATGCTAAAATAATCATTGATATGAATAATAATATATTAGAAAGAATAAAGAAAGAAGAAAGATATTTATTTGATTTTAATAATAATATATGTATTGCTAAAACAAGTAAATTTGAAGTATCTATTCCCATAAAAGTGTTAGAATGTAATAATAAAAATAATATGTTTTTTGTAAAATACCAAATTGAAAATAATTTATTTGAATATAAAATTAATATATTGGAGGAAATATGAAAGAGTTAAAAAAAGAAAATATTGAAAATTTATCTTATAAGGATATTGCTAATTTAATATTAGAACAAGAAAAAAAAGATATGAGTACTTTAGATTTATTTACTAATATAGTTAATTTATTAGAACTACCTAGTAATGTAATTGAAGATAAAATAGCTGAATTTTATACAAGTCTTGCAACTGATAAAAGATTTATTTTAATTGATGGTAAATGGGATTTAAGAAAAAGACATACATCTGATAAAGTAATAGTTGATGAAACAGAAGATGATGAAGAGACTGAATTAGAAGAAAATAGAGATGATTTAGATACTATTGAAGATGAATATGGAGATGAATATACAGATGATGCATCACTTGATGCTGATGATGATTATTCAGATGATGATGATTTATCAGATTTAGTAGTTATTGATGAAGAAGATTTAAGTGAATAAGGTGAAATATGATAGACAGATTAGAATTAACAGAAAAAAGATATAATGAAATACAAGAGTTACTTATTAGTCCAGAAGTTATAAGTGATATTAAAAAATCACGTGAATTATCAATAGAAGCAAGTAATTTAGAAGATATTGTTGAATGTTATAAAAAATATAAACAAATATTAAGTGATTTAGAAGAAGCTAAAGAAATGTTAAAAGATCCTGAACTTAAAGAATTTGCAATGGAAGAAGAAACAAGATTAAATTCTGAAAAAGAAAATATTGAACATGAACTTGAAATATTACTTATTCCTAAAGATAAAAATGATAGTAAAAATGTTATTGTTGAAATAAGAGGAGCTGCTGGTGGAGATGAAGGTAATATTTTTGCTGGAGACTTATTTAGAATGTATGAAAAATATGCATTAAAAAGTGGTTTTCAAGTTGAAGTATTAAATTCTATTGATGGTACAAGTGGTGGATTTACGATAATTGAATTTATGATAAAAGGGAAAAATGTTTATTCTAAATTAAAATATGAAAGCGGATCACATCGTGTTCAAAGAGTACCGGTTACAGAAGCAAATGGTCGTATTCAAACATCAACGGCAACCGTTTTAGTAATGCCTGAAGCAGAAGACTTGGACATTGATATTAAAGAAAGTGATATTCGTGTTGATATAACAAGAAGTAGTGGTGCTGGAGGACAACATGTAAATACTACTGATAGTGCGGTTCGTATGACTCATATTCCAACGGGAATAGTTGTTTTTAGTCAAACACAAAGAAGTCAAATTCAAAATAGAGAAAAAGCTTATCAAATATTAAAAAGTCGTGTCTATGATTACTATCGTTCTATAGAAGAAGAAGCAAATGATAAAGAACGTAAGAGTAAAATAGGAACTGGAGATAGATCTGAAAAAATAAGAACTTATAATTATCCTCAAAATAGAGTAACTGATCATCGTATAGGATTTACTACTAAACAACTTGATCGAGTTATGGAAGGAGAACTTGATGAGATAATTGAAGCACTAATAACTGAAGATCAAAAAAGAAAATTAGAGGTTGAAAGTGAAAATTAAAGATCTTCTTTTAGAAGGAAATAAATACGTTCATAAAGATCAAAGTAAATTAATATTATCTACTATTCTAGAATATAATCCTTTAGAATTAACACTTAAATTAGAAGATGAAATATCTAAAGAAATAGAAGATAAATTTCTTAAATGTATAAAAAACATAAAAAATGGTATACCTATTCAATATGCTTTAAATTCTGTTAATTTTTATGGATTAGATTTTTATGTTGATGAAAGAGTATTAATTCCTAGATTTGAAACAGAAGAACTTGTTTATAATACAGATTTATATTTAAAAAAATATTTTGATAATAATATTAAAATATTAGATTTAGGAACAGGATCTGGTTGTATAGGATTAACTTTAAAGCATCTTAATAATAATTATGATATAACTTTAAGTGATTTATCACCTTATGCCCTAGAAGTAGCAAGTAAGAATAGTAATTCTTTAAAATTAGATGTTAAGATAATAGAATCAGATTTATTTAAAGAAATAAATGATAAATATGATTGTATAATATCTAATCCTCCTTATATAGGAGAAAATGATGAAGTAGATGATATTGTTTCTAAAAATGAACCTCATATGGCATTATATGCAGATAATAATGGATTAGATTATTATGAAAGGATATTAAAAGATGTTTCTAACTATGTAAATGATAAATATTTAATAGCTTTTGAAATAGGATCTAATCAAAAAGAAGATATAATAGATTTAATTAATAAGTATTTAAAAGATGTTAAAGTAATAACTAAACAAGATATGTCTAAAAGAGATAGAATGGTGTTTATCTTTAAAAATATTGATATAAATGAATAAAATAATAATAATCACTCATTATGTATATGGGTGATTTTTTTGAATAAAAAAACAATTATTTTAATAATCATAGCAGTTATAATAATTATATTAGTAAATAATAAACAAGATAATATTATGATACCTAAAGAATCAATTAGAATTAGAATAATAAGTAATAGTAATGAAGAAATAGATGTAAAGGAAAAAGTAAAGGTTAAAAAAAATGTAGAGAAAGAACTATATTCTTTACTTAAAAGTGCTAATTCAATCGATGAAGCTAAAAGTTTAATAAATAGTAATTTAGATAAATTAAATATTATTATTGATAATACTACTACATTAAAACATGATATTAGTTTTGGATATAACTATTTTCCTAAGAAAATATATAAAGGAATTGTATATGATGAAGGATTATATGACTCTTTAGTTATAACATTAGGAAGTGGTAATGGTGATAATTGGTGGTGTGTTTTATTTCCTCCTTTATGTTTGCTAGAAGATAATGATAATACTAAAGATGTTGAATATAAGTTCTTTGTTAAGGAAATAATAGACAAATATTTGACAAATAAATGATTTTGTTGTATAATATAGGCCATATTAAATGAGGGGGAGAATATGGAAAAAATAATAAAAGTTATTATGTCATTTAATGAAGATGCAACAATTAATAAAGTAATTGTTGTAACTGAAAATCAAATAGAAAGATATACATGTGAACAATTATCTCAAATAAATTTAAATATTGTATATCGTGAATGTTTGAAAACACTTGAAAATGAATATAAAGAAGAACTTGAAGGATTAACTGACAAAGAAAAACAAAAGAAATTAATAAAACTTAAATTAATTGAAAGAAATGAAAATAATTTGATAGTTAATTTAAAGGAATCTGAAGATCCTGTTAAGTTTACTGTTCAATATGAAGAAGGACAAAAAGAATATAATGAAGCTGATATGGATACAGAAGAATATATGTCTAAATATTGTGAGATTCTTAAATTAATTCTTGAAACTTATGGTATTAAAGCAAATGATTCCGATGAAATAATTTCTAAATTAGAGAAATTAGGTTTATATAGTAAATATAAAGAAAAGAAAACGTTACCTGATAATAAAATATCAAATTTATCAGTTAGAAAAAAATGGATACTTGGTATATTAGGAACAGGTGCTGTGGCTGCAATAGTATATGGTGGAATAGAATTATTGAAAAATAATCATAATAATGATAATCATGATAAAAATACAATTGAATTTCAAAATATAGAAACACCTACTCCAACACCATACGATAACGTTGAAGAAGTAGAATATTTATTATTTGAACAATCAACTGTAGTTTCTACACCAGAACCAACACCATTTATTCCTACTCCTACACCTTATGTTAAAGAAATATATTTTGAAAACGAAGAAAATATTTTTCCTAATTATGATGAACCACTTGACAATTCAATTGTAATTAGAGAAATTAATGGATTATCATATTATGGAATAAATGAATCATTTGAAGATTTATATACAATAAGAAATCAAAATATGGATAGTCTTGAAAATAAAAGACAAAGTAATATACCTGATGAAGATAAAGGATATTATATATATTTTGAAAATTTATTTAATGAAGATAAAATATGGGAAAAAGCTTTTGTAAAATATTTTTCTATGTATGGAAATCAAATTGTTAAATGTGGTTATAAAGATAATAATTATGATTTTAATCCAGAAATTAATGAATATTCTATAAAGTCTTGTTATGATGTTGTTCGTTATATACGTGACAATGTACCTTTAATAGTAAATATAAATGGCAAAAAACATGAATTGCATTTTAGTAATTTATCAAATAAAGCTAAAAATGTTATTTTAAATATTGCATGGAGTAATTATACAGTATTAAATTCTAATCCAGAGTTATATAAAATATCTGATTTAGGAGAAGAATCTAATATTCCTGAAATT
The DNA here is from genome assembly GCA_947168405.1 of uncultured Clostridia bacterium. Lineage (GTDB taxonomy): Bacteria > Bacillota_I > Bacilli_A > RF39 > UBA660 > RUG591. Next base: position 2,528 of record CAMVLU010000033.1, on the reverse strand, counting down.
CATTATAATAATGAAATTTTAACTAAATCAGATATAGCTGATATATTAATTGCTGCTTATGAAGAGTTATCAATGGTAAAATAATAAAATAGCACTTCGGTGCTATTTTTATTAATTTTTATTAACGAAAAACTATTTTGACTTTTTAATTAAATTGTAGTATTCTTACTTTGGTGGTATTATGTTAGTAAATGGAAAAGAAATGTTGATGAATGCTAAACATAATCATAAAGCAATTTTTCATTTTAATATAAATAATTTAGAATGGACTAAATGGATATTAGAAAAATGTAATGAATTAAATGAACCAGTTATCTTAGGAGTAAGTGAAAATGCTATTTCTTATATGGGTGGTTATAATGTTATTGTATCTGTTGTTAAAAGTCTAATAAATGATTTAAATATTTCTATTCCTGTATGTTTACATTTAGATCATGGTAAAAGTGTTGAATCTTGTAAAAAAGCAATTGATGCAGGTTTTACTTCGGTTATGATAGATTTATCTAAATTAAGTTTAGAAGATAATATAAATGAAACTAAAAAAGTAGTATTATATGCTAAAGAAAAAGAAGTATCTGTTGAAGCTGAAATAGGTTCAATGGGAAGTATTAATAATAATAATTTTGATTTAGGTAATAAGACTAATCTTTCAGATTGTCTTAAATTTGTAAATGAAACTAATGTTGATAGTATTGCACCAGCAGTTGGAACAATTCACGGTATTTATAAAGGTGAACTTAATATAGATTATAAATTAATTGAAAATATATCTAATAGTATAGAAATACCTTTAGTTTTACATGGAGGATCTGGTCTTTCTAATGATATATTAAAAAAATGTATTAAATCTGGAATAACGAAAATTAATATTAACTCTGATTTGCAATATGAATGGAGTTTAGGTGTTCGAGAATATCTAAACAATAATAAAGAAGTAATTGATCCACGAAAAATAATATCTAGTGGAGAAGATAAATTTAAAAAAATGTTAGAAAATAAAATTAACATAAATAAACAATAAAAATAAAATATAGTGGTGGTTTGTATGAAAGTATTAAATATAATTGGAAATAAAACTTTAACAGGAAGTATTAGAATAAGTGGTGCTAAAAATAGTGCTGTTGCATTAATTCCTGCTTGTTTATTAGGAAATGGAACATATACTTTATGTAATGTTCCAAATATATTAGATATAGATGCTTTAGAAGAAACTTTAAAGTATTTAAATGTTGATGTTAGTCGTGCTAGTGAAAGTATTGTAATAAAAACAGATAAAATAGAAAATAAACCTATTCCTTATGAATTATCTAGTAGACTTCGTGCATCATATTATTTTATGGCTGTATTACTTGCTCGTTTTCATTATGTAGAAATGAGTCTTCCAGGAGGATGTAGTATAGGAAAAAGACCAATAGATCAAACTTTAAAAGCATTTAAAGCTTATGGAGCAGAAGTAATTGAAGAAGAAGAAAAGTTTATTATTAAGGCAGATAAATTAACGGGTGCTAATATTCATCTTGATATGCCAAGCGTTGGAGCTACTGTTAATAGTATCTTAGTTGGTGTAATTGCTAAAGGAAAAACAATAATTACAAATGCAGCCAAAGAGCCTGAAATAGAAGATTTATGTTTAATGTTAAAAAAAATGGGTGCAAAAATTAAAGGATATGGAACAAATACAATAGAAATTACCGGAGTTAAAGAATTAACTGGATGTAATCATGATATTATATCTGATCGAATTGAAGCTGGAACTTATACCATCTTAGGTGCTTTAATAGGTAAAGATTTAAAAATAGATAATATTATTCCTGAACATATAAAAAGTTTAACTGATATATTAAAAGAAATAGGATGTGATATTAAAATAGAAAAAGATTATTTAATTATAAACAGCCAAGATAATTTAAAACCAGTTAATATTAAAACAGATTATTATCCAGGATTTCCAACAGATTTACAACAACCAATTACTACTCTACTCACTCAATGTGAAGGAATTAGTTCTATTGAAGAAAATATTTGGGAAAACAGATTTATGAATGTTCCTTATTTAAATAAAATGGGAGCTAATATAGAAATAGAAGAAAAAAAATGTATTGTTCATGGTAAAACAAAACTAACTGGATGTGAAGTGGTTGCAACAGATCTTCGAGCAGGTGCTTGTTTATTAATAGCAGCACTTATTTCTGAAGGAGAAACTACTATTAAAGAAATTAAACATTTATTAAGAGGATATGAGGAAATAGTAGAAAAATTGACAAATGTAGGTGCTAAAATAGAGATTAAAGAAATATAATATATTGCTTTAATCTTTTTATTTTGGAGGTTTTATGAAAAAAGTTCTTATTCCCCTACTCCTTATTACCTTAATATATATTATTTATAAAACAAATGATAATAATTTAATAGATTATATGGTTATAGGAGATTCTATTTCTAATGGATTAAATTCTTATGGAAATAAAACATATGGTTATAATGATTATATAAAATCATATTTAGATAATAATAATATGCTTCATAGA
>CAMVLU010000032.1 GCA_947168405.1 uncultured Clostridia bacterium | reverse complement strand
TAATAATGATTTCTTTGTGTTTTCTCATTATAATAAATATGTTGGAAATAATATAATAATATTTCTTATAACTACTTTACCATTTTTATTAATATCAGCAATTATACTACCATATATTTCTATACCTATTTATAAAGAAAATATTTTAAATATTATTTATATTTTAATTAAAATATGGCTTGGAGTAAGTTATGTTATATTAACATATCTACTAGTAAATAAAAAAAATATAAAAAATAAAAAAAGTTTTCATAAGAGATTTAAATTTTATTCTTTTAAAGAATTAAGAAAAAGAAATTATGAATTCTTTAAAGAAAAAAATAAAGAGATTGTTGATAAATATACTAAAAAGAATAATATTAGTTTAACAAGTGATTATTATAAAGTATTAAATGATAATATTGAAGAAAAAAGTAAAGATGAATTAGAAGAATTTGTTTGGTTAAATTATTTAAGATTTTATAAAAATAGGCGTTATTTTAAAAGACAATTTTTTGAATTTGAAAATATTATATATATTATTATTCATATAATAATTGTATTATTAGTATTCGTGAGGTAAATATGCGTTACTTAATAACATTTTCTTATGATGGAACATCATATCATGGTTATGAAAAACAAGTTGGTTATAAAACAATTGAAGAAGAATTGAATAAAGCTTTATCATTTATTAATAATAAAAAAACTAAAATAGTTTCAAGTGGTAGAACTGATAAAGGTGTTCATGCACTTGCTCAAACAGGGCATGTTGATATAGATGTATCGATTACAGAATATAAATTAAAAAGGGCAATGAATAGTTTACTACCAAATGATATTCATGTTATAAATACTAAAATAGTAGATGAAAACTTTCATGCACGATATAATGTAAAAGAAAAAAAATATGAATATAAATTAAATATGGGAGAATATAATCCATGTGAAAGAAATTATATATATCAGTTTAATAAGAAATTAGATATTGATAAAATGAAGGATGCTATAAAAGATTTTATAGGTATTCATGATTTTAAATCTTTTACTCCTAATAAAGAAAAAAAAGATAATTATGTAAGAGAAATATATGATGCTAAAATATCTGTTAAAAATGATGTAGTTACATTTACTTTTGTAGGTAATGGTTTTATAAAATATCAAGTTCGAAATATGGTTGGATTACTTATTCAAATAGGATTAGGTAAAAAAGATAAAAATTGTATTGAAAAAATATTTAATAATAAAGATCGAAGTCAAGGATTTAGAACAGCTCATCCTGAAGGATTGTATTTAGTAAGTGTTAAATATTAATAAAAGCAATAACATTTGTTATTGCTTTTTATATCCACATTTAGAACAATATTGATAATTAATTCTATTTCCACATCTAGGACAAAAAGGTTTTAAATTAGATTTATCTATTTCTATTAATTTTTTCATTTTAGAGTTTGCATATATAATAAATAATATTAATAAGAATACAAATGTTAATGCTAGTATTCCTTTTTGACTAAATATAATGAAATCATATGTTCCATGTAATAATATAGGAATTAATATTGATAAACTAATATTAGTTTTTTTATCTTTTATTTTACTTAAATATAAATGATATCCCATGATTGTTTGAAAACATACATGAGCTGGAACGGCTGTTACACCTCTTATTATTGCAATTATTATATTAATATTACTTCCCAAAATATAAATAATATTTTCAAAAAAAGCAAAACCTAGTCCAACAAAAACAGAATATAAAATAATGTCATAGGCTTGATCAAATTCATTATTGTTATAGGAAATATAATAAATCATTGCAAATTTAGATATTTCTTCTAAAGTTGCAACAAAGAAAAAACAATATATAAATAAAACAAATAAATTATTTATTTTTTCAACACTTTCAAATGCTGGAATAATTAATATTCCATACATGGAAATAATAATAACAATAATTACAGAAAAAATACCACTTATAAATAATTTTGTTAATAATTTTTTTGGTTCTTTAATAGTATCTTTGTTATAAAAATATTTACCTATTAAATAGATAGGAAAAAATATAATTAATAAAGATATTATTGATAATATAATATTCATAACATCATCCCTATTATTAGAATATCATAAATAATTAAAATAGTAAATTTATTTTAAGAATATATTGACTTTATAAAAGAATAAAGATATACTTAAATCATAATTAATGTAGGGAGGATACGATTTATGGAACGAAAAATATATAATGATTTGATAAAATGGAAAAAAACTACAAAAAAACCTTTGTTATTATATGGATCTAAGCAAGTTGGAAAGACATTTTCGGCCTTAGAATTTGGTAAAAAATATTATCGAAATGTTGTTTATTTTAATACTGATAATAATAAAGAATTAGTTGATTTACTTAAAAGAGAAAAAAATCCCGAAAGATTAATATTGAAATTAGCTGTTTTATCTGGGGAAACAATTTTAAAAGAAGATACTTTAATAATTCTTGATAATGTTAATGATCCATATGTTGTTAAAACAATTAAATTATTTGGAAACGAAGAAAATCCTTATCCTATTATTATGATAACTTCTAAAAAAGAAAATTTATCTAAATTTAAAGGAGAAGAATTATTTTTTAAAGCAATGTATCCTATTGATTTTGAAGAATTTTTAGTTAATTCCGATCAAAAACAGTTAGTTGCCTTTATAAAAGATTCTTACTTAAATAATACATCAATGCCTTTTCACCAAGTAGCTCTAGATTTATATAATGATTATTTATCTACAGGAGGATATCCTGAAGTTGTAAATGCTTATTTAAATAGAGCAGATTTTAATCATTTAGAAGTAATTAAACAAAAAATAATTGATGTTATAAAAAGAGAAACTATTGATTCTAATACTTTAATAGATATTCAAAGAGGAAATGATGTATTAAATAGTTTAGGTTATCAGTTAATTAAAGATAATAAAAAATTTCAATATGGAAATATTAAAAAAGGAAGTCGTAGTAAGGACTATGAATCATGTATCAATTATTTAGGATTGAATGGAATAATTCATCGAAGTTTTAAATTAGATGATGTAAAAAGTCCCTTAAGTAGTTATAAAGATATAGAAAGTTTTAAATTATATCCTAATGATGTAGGACTACTTTACAGTATGCTTCATTTGAATCAAGGTAAATTTTTGAATGATAATGATATAAGAAGAACTTTAATAGAAACTGATGTTGCTAATACCATGATTAATATGGGATATAGTTTATATTATTATCAATCAGAAGGAAAGACAGAAATAAACTTTGTAATTCAAAATAGAATGGGAGAAATAATTCCTATTGAGATATCTAATAAAAATTTATCAAAAGCAAAGGCTTTATCAATGTTTATAACAAAATATAAAATTGATAATTCAATAAGATTAACAGAAGATAATTTTAGTAAAAAGAAGAATGTGAGATATATTCCAGTATATGCTACATTTTGTTTAAAAGATCTATAGGAGGAACAATATGCCAAAACCAACATATATACCAAAAACAGGAAATAGAAAAGAATGTACTTCTATTGATCCAGAATTAGTTATGTCAGAATTAAGTAAAGGTAATTTTATAGTAAGTAGTAATAAAGGAACTTATTCACCTGAACAATATACAACCAATTATATAAGTAGTATATTTGATGCTTTAGAATCTGTCCAAGAATTTTGGAATTCATGCAAGCAACATGCAGGAAGATATATAAATGAATTTGTTGATGTTCCAGATCCCGAATCTATAACTGATAATTCTGATTTTTTGGATGAAGAAGATGAATTAATTGATAATTCTAATACACCTTCTAAAGAAAGCGAACAAGTAACTGTAACAAATGGTGAGCAAAAAACACCAAATAATTCTTCATTAGGAATGGTTACTATAAAAGCAACTGCTTTAAATATAAGAAGTGGTCCTGGTACAGATACGTCAATTATAGGATCATTTAAAAATGGAGATACTGTAGATATAGATGGTTATGAGGGAAACTGGATTAGAATTAAAATATCAGATGATAAATATGCATATATTTCAGGAAATAAAAAATATGTTAGTGTTGAAGAAAACGTTATTTCAACGCCTAAACCTAAACCTATTGAAGAAAATCAGCATGAAGAAGTAGTGCCAATAGAAAATATAGTAGTTTCAGAAGAAAAAGGTGCTCCAACAGTAGAAGAACCAGCACCTGCAGTAGAAACAACACAAGAAACGCCATCATCAAATGATTCACTAGGAACTGCTTATATAAATGCAGAAAGTTTAAAAGTTAGAACTAAACCAAATATGGATTCTGAGGTTATAGATTACTATCATAATGGTCAAAGTTATGAAATACTTGGTTATGAAGGAAAGTGGATAAAAATTAAAACACCTGATAATCATGAAGCATATATTTCTGCAAAACCAGAATATGTTACAATTATGGAAAATGGAACAGAAGGTGAATAATATGATGAAAAAAAGAGATACAGTTGCAATTCAAAGTGTGGGAGAATATTTATTAACATCTATAGAAGAATTAAAAACTGAAAAAAATAATTTAAATACTCATATTGAAGAAATATTGAATAATTATAAGGGAGTCGATGCTGATGTTATTACATCAAAATTTTTTGAAGCATCATCTAAAATAGATTTTATGGTACTTGTTATAGAATATTATGGTAAGTATATGAATATACTTTCAAATCATGATAAAGAAAACATAGAAACAGCAAGTAAGGATATACAAACAGAATTAAATACTCCTTTACTAGGAGATAATTCTAATTCAAGTAATTTATCAAATATTACTTTAGAAAGCGATGTGATTGAAAATGTCTGATATTTCATTAAACTATTCTGTTGATGATACATTAAATTTAATTGCAAATGATATTAATAATATTTCAGAAATATTAAATAATATTTATAATGCAGTATTAACTCTTGATGAATCAAAATGGAATACTAAAGAAAAACAAAAATTGGATGAGGAATTCTTACCTTACTTAAAAAAAATAAGTGAAAAATATCCTATCTATTTAAATAAACGCTTAGTTTTTGCAAAAAATTCTATCAATAAATATAAACAATTAAATGTTATACAACAAAAAGCAACCAAAGAATTAGAAGTTTTATAATTACAGGAGGTTAGTTAATGGAAGACTATTATGAAAGATATATTGATAAAGAACCAATTATTAACAATGCTTGTGCATGTATTGAAGCAAATAGAAGTAGCAAACTATTATCTGAAATAAATCAAATAAAAGAAACGATAGGTAAGTTAACAATTTCAGAAAATTGGCAAGATATAGTTGGAGATGCATTTTCTAATGTAATAGCTTTATGTGTGTCAACATTAGGACAAATTGAAGATAGTATTTCTTCTCAATTTGCTTCTTCAGAAAATATATACATGTTAATAAAAACTCAATTATCTAGATTGAAAATGATAAATCAATTATACCAAAGTCATTATTTAAAAAAACCTCATGAACCGCGTGGTAATAATACTACTCAAGAAGAAATAAATGATTATAAAAAGAAATTCAAAGCATGGAAAGAAAAACTTGATAACTATAAAACACAATGTATTAGTTTATCAGACGAAATAGATAATAATTTTAATTCATTAAATAATATAAATGGAATGACTGTTGAAAGTAACAATAATTTTAGTTTACCTTCTTTAAAAACATCTATGGATGAATTTAAAAAGGCAATAAGTAGTTTAGGAAAATTTGTATTTAGCAATGCTTCTGGAGTGTATGGAACTATTGTATCTGGATTAGATGGAAGAGCATATAAAATTTACAATCAAAAAGAAATTAATGGATGGGGAGGATTTTGTAATAGAGCAGCAGCCGCAAGTATTGCTAGTGGCTTTATAAATAATGGTTTGGATCCTTTAGAAGAAGCCAATAAGGTTAGTGCATATAATCCTAATATTGGATATAATCAAGAAGCTACTAGTGATTATTTTAAAAGATTTAATTGTAGAGCTAAAGTTAATAAAGTAAATTGTCCATATGATAATGTAAGAAGTGATATTATTTCAGCACTAAAAAATGGTGATAAAGTAATGTTTGATTTTGACGAATCTAATTCTAGGAAGACAGGAGCAAGTGAACAAAAATGGTTAAGTAAAAGACATTGGGTAGCGGCTTTAGATTTTAAAACAGTTGATGGAAAAGATTATATTTTTATTTCGGATTCTGGACATGATGGTAGTACAAAAGACTATTATGGTTTAGGAGAAGGATGGTATAGTGTTGATGAGTTTAAAGGTATGCATGTTGCCAATGTAACAACAATATCTCCTCCAGCAAAACCAACAGTTGCTTCAATTACAAGTAGTACTCAAATTCAATCTAATAATAACAACCAATATATTATGAATAGCAGTCAAACTGTTTCTGGTACAGACATAGAAGCTGCTGTTTATCAAGCTGTAAAAGATGAAGGATATAATGATGCTGTTGCAGCTGCATTAATAGCTAATGTTGATGCAGAATCAAATTTTGAAACGTCTGCTTCAGGTGACAGAGGTTCATCTTATGGCTTGTATCAGTGGCACAATAATAGAAAAACAAATTTCTTAAATTATTGTAAAGAGAATAATTTGGATTCTACCGATCCATATGTTCAAACAAAATATGCATTATATGAAGTAAAAAATAATCCAGAATATAAAAAAGTGTATGATACAATAACTAGTGTTCCTGATAATAGAGAAGGATATATTGAAGCATCTAAAAGATGGACAACTGATTTTGAAATTCCAACAAATAAAAATGCCAAAGCCAACTCTAGAGCTATAAATGGTGAAAAATATTACAATAATATAGTACAATTCAATAATAATTATGGTGAAAAAATATAGATAGATATGGTATCTCAAAGTAATATAAAAGTATAAAAAAATATTATATACATATACTACTCCTGGTGATTAGTATGAAAAATAATAATAAAAAAATAATGATAATAAAAACAATAATAATTTTTTTATCATTATTTTTATTTAGTAATGGATATAAATTATTACCAAATTTTTTAACAGCTATTATTTTTCCAGTAAACGAATCTTTATTTGAACATTTAAAGATGATTTATAATACAGAAATAATTGTTAGTTTGATAATTTATATTGTTTTAAAAATAAAGAAAATAGATATTAATAATTATTATTTTGCATTAGTGATTAGTACTATATTTAATATTATATTATTTTATTTAGTTTATTTACCAATTTATAATAGATTTGGTGAAGGATTAATATATACTATGATTATTTATTTTATTACTTTATTGATTAGTCAATATTTATTTTATTTAATTACTATTAGAAAAAAATATGATTTTTTTAACAAATTATCTATTATAATAATTCCATTTATATGGATAGGTTTAATATATTTGACTTTTAATCCACCTCATACAAAATTTTTCTTTGATCCAATTAAAGAGGTATATGGAATTCCTAAACAAGTAAAATAATACTTGTTTTTTTTTAAAAATATGATATTATATGAATTCAAGAAGGAATGAATTATGGAAATTGTTGAAGTTGGATGTCCTAGAAGTATTGATTTAATATCACTTCCTGGATTAAAAGATAAATATAAAGATGCAAAGTCTATATTAGAAACAATAGATATATATGATTATGTATCAATAAAAAGGGATATAAAAAACTCAACTGGTATTTTAATAACATCATATAATGATATTGATGAAATTTTAAAAGATGATATCAGGAAAATAATAACGCTATTTTCTAATTATGTTGGAATTCAGATTAATGATATTATTATAGATATTAAATATGATGAAAATATTTTATTTAAATCTAACGAATCACTTCTTGCTGGTTTATTATTATCACTTGATATATTTTATAAAACACAATTAACAATGCATGAATTAATTTTTCTTGCTGAAAAACTTAATCCATTAATATCATATTATGTTTTAGGTGGATATAAGAAAATTAATGATAACGATAATCCTTATAATATTGGTGATAATCCTTATAAAAAATATTTATTATTAGAAAAAAAATTTATAGACAAAACAGAAGAAGATAGATTACATAATTTTTTATTGGAAAGTAATATAATATATGGTATAGATAATATTTATTTTATTGCTATGAAAAATGTTATAAATACATCTATTCCTATTTCACTAAAAAGGGAATTTTCTAATATAATTGTACATACTGTTAATAATGCAAGAGGTCATAAAATATTATTAAAATATTTAAAATAAACATATATAATGTTTATTTTTTTTTAATAGTATGATATACTTATAAAGAATAGGAGGAATTATGAATAATCCTAAAATAATTATTATAATAGCAGTTGTTGCTTTTCTTCTAATAGTTGGAATATTGTTTTTTATTATTAGAAAAGTAAGAAAAAACTCCATGAATAAAAAAATAGAAGAATTAGATATTATGAGAAATGAGATATTATCTATTCCCTTACAAAATCAAATTGATAAAGCATATGGATTTGCTAAAGGTGAACAAATTGAAGAAAAAGTAAATCATTATAAAGAAACATATGAAAATATAAAAAAAGTATCTTTTAAAGAGATAGATAATATGATTACAGAATTAGATTTTATAATAAATAGTAATCGTCGTTCAGAATTTAATGAGAAATATACTTTAATAGAAATAGAATTAACTAAAAATCGTTATTTAATTAATCATATGATTGAAGAAATTAAAGAATTAACATCATACGAAGATAAATATCGTGGAATTATTATTAAATTAAAAAATAAATATCGTGTATTAACAAGAGAATTTGAAAGTAATAAAGAAATGTATGGAGTATTCGTTGATACTATTTCAATGCAATTTGAAAATATTGAAAAAAGATTTAATGATTTTGAAACAGTTATTAATGAAAATTTATATAATGAAGTTGTGCTAGTTGTTCATTCATTAGAAGGAATGATAGATCATATAGGAGTTGTAATATTAGAACTTCCTGATATACTAGTTTTAGTAAATGATTTAATTCCATCAAGATTAAAAGATTTGGATTCATTAAGACATAGTATGGCTGAAGATGGTTTTACATTACAATTTATGAATTTAGATTATAACGAAAAAGAAATTGAAAGAATAGAAAATGATATTGTTGATAGAACCAAAGTATTAAATATAGATAATAGTTTACTTGAGTTAAAAACAATTTTAGAATTTTTAGATTCTTTATTTAAAGATATAGAAAAAGAAAAAATATACAAAAAAGATTTTGATATTACATCTTCTTCATTTAATGATAGAGTTTCTACTGTTAAAAAGACTCTTCACGATATGAATAGTCAATTGGATGATATTAAATCTTTATATGGATTAAAATCAGATGATTTAAAAGATTTAGAGAATATTACAGAAGAATATGATGTTCTTGTAAAAGAATATCGAAGTTTAATTAGAAGAGTAAAAAAACAGGAAGAATCATTTGGAAAATTTAATAAAAATTTAAATGAATTAGGAATACGATTAAAAAGAATTGAAGATAATTTAGATTTAACTTTGAAAAATTTAGGAAGTATGCAAGATGATGAAGAAAGAGCAAGAGAACAATTAGAAGAGGTTCAAGAATTACTTAAGACATGTAAAAAAGAAATTCAATCTGTTAGAATTCCTGTTGTTGCTAATAATTATTTTGTAGAACTTGGTGAAGCTAATGAAGCAATTTTAGAAATAATTAAAGAATTAGAGAAGAAACCAATTATAATTAAAGTATTAAATACAAGAGTTGATACAGCAAGGGATTTAGTATTTAAATTATATAATACAACTAAAAATATAGTTAACAATGCATATTATGCTGAAAATTTAATTGTTTATGCTAATAGGTATAGAAATATAAGTGAAGTAAATAAAATATTAAATAAAGCTGAAATAATGTTTTATAAAGGTAATTATGAAGGTTCTCTAAAAACAGCATTAGATATATTAAATAAATATGAACCTGGTTTTAAAGATAAAATTAATGAAGTTATTGGATAAAACTGTGAAATATTAATTTACAGTTTTATTTTTCTTTGTTATAATTTTTTTGAAGGAGTATTTATGAAAAAAAATTTATTTGGAATTTCTACTTTAACATTGGTTGGATTATATGCCCTTTTATCTGTTGTAGTATTGGGTGTTTGTTTAATTATTGATTTACCTGTTTTATATGGAATAATATTTTCAATAATAGTTTTAATTTTACAATTTTTATTAGCACCAATATTCACAGATTTAACAATGAAATGGTTTTATAAAACTGATTTTAATGCAGAAATACCAGTTTACTTAAAAGATTTTATTCAAGGTGTATGTGACAAAGAAGGATTTAAATATCCTAAAGTTGGAGTTATTTATGATAAGGCTCCAAATGCATTTACTTATGGTAGATTTAAAAATGATGCTAGATTAGTTATTACTCAAGGTATATTAGAAATGCTTTCAGAAGATGAAGTTAAATCAGTTGTCGGACATGAACTTGGACATATAGTTCATATGGATATGTTATTTATGACTGTCGCTCAACTTGTTCCACTTATATTATATTTCTTGTATACTGTATTAAAAGATAGTGATAGTAATGATAAGGATGATAATTATGGACAATTAATTGCTATAATTGCATATGTTTTGTATATTGTTTCTCAATATATAATTTTATGGCTTTCAAGAACGAGAGAATATTATGCAGATCAATATAGTATTGAAACAACTAAAAATCCTAATTCTTTAGCAAGTTCGTTAGTTAAAATAGGATTTGGATTAAGTATAGGAACAGAACCTGTTGAATTAGAAAATGATAAAAAAAATAAGAATAAAAAAGTTCATTCAGTTAAAGATATAGGAGCTTTAGGAATATTTGATTCTAAAACTAGTAAATCATTAGTAGTGTCAACAAATAATAATATTGATGATAAACAAAGTATAAAAAATGCTATGAAATGGGAAATGTGGAATCCATGGGCATTTATATATGAATTAAGCTCAACTCATCCTTTAATCTCAAAAAGATTATTAGAAATTAGTAAATATTCTAAAAATTATAATCAAGAACCATATATTACTTTTGATTTAAAGAAAGAAGAAAGTTATATGGATGATTTTCTACTTGAAGTATTAATTAAATATTCACCTTTAGTAGTTGTTTTAATTACTATCTTATTATGTTTAGTTAATCAAAATAATATAATGATGTTTATAGGTATAGGTGGATTAATCACAGTTGCTTTATCATATATTGGATTCCTAAGAAGTCATAAAGGAGGATATCAAAAAAGAACTATAAGGGATTTGCTTGGAGAAGTTAAAGTATCTGGAGTTACATCTATTCCATGTGAATTAGAAGGAACTGTAATTGGTAAGGGTGATCCAGGATGTATTTTTAGTGAAGATTTTACATTAAAAGATGAAACAGGAATTATATTCTTAGATTACAATCAACCAATGTTTATCTTAAATAAAATATTTGCTTTATTTAAATCACATCAATATATAGATAAAACAATTAAAGTAAAAGGTTGGTATAGAAGAAGTCCAGTTCCATATGTTGAAATATATGAAATGGAAATTGAAGGAAAGAAAAAGAAAATATTTACTTATGGATTATCCAAAGCATTATATTTAATATTATTTATAGCATGTATAGTTGTATTAATAAGTAGTTTTTAAAAGTTTTATAGATTATTCTATAAAACTTTTTATATAAAAAAATGTTGCTAAATTTTAAATATTTTGTTAATATTATAAAGAAAAAAAAGAGGTGTCTTATGATTTATTTAGATTATAGTGCTACAACTCCTGTAGAAAAGCAAGTATTAGATAGTTTTAATAAAGTTAGTTTAGAATATATTGGCAATGCTAATTCTTTACATAAACTAGGAAGAGAATCTTATCATTTAATGGAAGCAAGTGTTAAACAAATCGCTGATTTATTAAAAGTAAATAAGGATCAAGTAATTTTTACAAGTGGAGCTAGTGAATCTAACAATTTAGCAATTGTTGGAAGTGTCTTAAAATATAAAAATAGAGGAAAACATATATTAACAACTAAATTAGAACATTCTAGTGTTTTATATACCTTAAAATTTTTAGAAAAGAATGGTTTTGAAATTGAATATATAAATATATTAGATAATGGAAAGATAGATATAAATGATTTAAAAAATAAAATAAGAGAAGATACAGTTTTAGTAAGTATAAATCAAGTTAATAGTGAAATAGGTATTATTCAAGATGTAAATATAATAGGTGAGTTTTTAAAACAATATCCTAAAATAATATTTCATGTTGATGGAACTCAAGCAATTGGTAAAATAAATGTTAATTTAGATAGTATTGATTTATATTCTTTTTCTGGTCATAAGATATATGGATTAAAAGGAATAGGATGTTTAATTAAGAAAAAAAATATTGAATTAGAACCAATTATACATGGTGGTAAAAGTCAAACTGTTTATCGAAGTGGAACACCTGTTTTAGCATTATATGTATCACTTGCAAAGGCATTAAAACTTTCTTTAAATGATTTAGATAATAAATATGATTATGTTTTAAAATTAAATAATAAATTAAAGAATAACCTAGATACTATTAAAGAAATACATATTAATAGTAATTCTAGTTCTCTTCCTCATATATTAAATTTTAGTATTAAAGGAATTAAACCTGAAACATTAATTAATTCTTTAAGTGAAGAAGATATTTATGTATCAACTAAAACAGCTTGTTCTAATAGTGATATATCTGATAGTATTTTTGAATTAACTAAAGATGAAAATTTAGCTAAATCCAGTGTTAGAGTTAGTATATCTCATTTAACAACTGAGGAAGAGATAGATAAATTTTTTAATGTTTTAAAAAACAAGATAGAAGAATTATCTATTAAGAAAGGGGAATAATAAAGATGGATAGATTAATTTTAATTAAATATGGAGAATTAACTACCAAAAAAGGAAATCGTAAATTATTTATTAATACATTATATAAAAATATTAAAGAAAAATTAAATAATTTAAATGTTGATATTCAAAGTGATATTTCTAGAATGTATATAGAATATAATAGTTTTGATGAAGAAATAGTTTTAAAAAAACTAAATGAAGTATTTGGAATTCATGCATATTCTATTGCTTATAAAGCAAACAGTAAAATAGATGATATAAAAAATACTATAAAAGAAGTTTTAAATAATAATATAGATATGAATAATAATTATACTTTTAAAGTTGAAACTAAAAGAAGTGATAAAACATTTATAAAAGATTCAATGGAATGTAATAATGAGTTTGGTGGTTTTGTTCTTAAAAATTTTAAAAATTTTAAAGTTGATGTTCATAATCCAAATGTAATGATATATGTTGAAATAAGAAAAAATTATTCATATGTATATTTAAATGAATATAAAGGACTTGGTGGATATCCTGTTGGAACACTTGGAAAAGCTTTATTAATGTTATCTGGTGGTATTGATTCACCAGTTGCTGGGTATTTATCAATTAAAAGAGGAATAAAATTGGATTTAGTTTATTTTGAAGCAATTCCACATACTTCTCTTGAAGCACGTAATAAAGTAATAGAACTTGCTAAAAAGCTTTCAATATATGCTGGAGAAATGAGATTGATTGTTGTGCCTTTTACAAAATTACAAGAAAGTATTTATAAATATGCTGATCCAACATATCCTATTACTATTATGCGTAGAATGATGTATCGTATTATGGAAAAACTTAGTAAAAGATATAAAAGCTTAGCAATTGTTAATGGTGAATCAGTTGGACAAGTAGCAAGTCAAACTTTAACAAGTATGAATGTTATAAATAACGTTACAAGTATTCCTGTTATTCGTCCAGTTGCATGTCTTGATAAATTAGAAATAATTGATATTGCTAAAAAAATAGATACTTACGATATTAGTATTTTACCTTATGAAGATTGTTGTACAGTTTTTGTTCCTAAGCATCCTGTAATTAATCCAAGTCTTGATAAGTGTATAGAAATAGAATCTAAATTTGATTATAATTCTTTAATTGACGAAATAATGAATAACTTGCTAGTTATTAAAATAAATGAGGAATATGAAGATGCTAAATATAAAGATATATTATAGGTAAAAATTGGTAAACTAAATTTTGTATAAAATTAGACAATTTCCACATTCTAGTAGTGTGGAGGTGAAATAATGAACTCAAGTTCAAAAGACTCTTTAAAAATGAGAGTACCAGGAGCTAAACAAGCTATCGATAAAATGAAATATGAAATAGCTAGTGAATTTGGTGTTAATTTAGGACCAGATACTACTTCTCGTGCTAATGGATCTGTAGGTGGAGAAATTACTAAGAGATTAGTACAAAATGGATTAAATCATTTAAGTGGTACAAATACTCAAAATTATTAAGATAGAGTATAAAAAATTAGTTTCATTAGAGACTAATTTTTTTTTAATTAAACGAATTGCTTGTATTTATAGTATTTTTATTGTATAATGCAATTGGAGATGTGTTATGAACGAATATAAGAAACAAGAAAAGTTTATTATACATAGTTATAAACATAATGGTAATATTCATCGTGAATGGGATGAAGCAATTCTTCTTGATGAAAAAGATGAATATTTAGTATTCGGTAACGACAAAACAAAAGTTTTAGAATCTGATGGTAGAAGTTGGAGGACAAAAGAACCAGCAGTCATGTTCTTTTATAAGAAGAAATGGTATAATGTTATTGGTCAATTAAAACCAGATGGTATTTATTATTATTGTAATATGGCTTCTCCTTTTATATTAGAAGATGGAGCAATAAAATATATTGACTATGATTTAGACTTAAGAGTATTTCCGGATGGAGCTTTTAAAGTATTAGATCGTGGAGAATATAAATATCATAGTAAAAAAATGCATTATCCTGATATTATTGATTCAATATTAAAGGAAGATTTAACAGATTTGATTAATAAGGTAAGAGAAAAACAAATTCCTTTTGATAAAGGAACTATTGAATACTATTATAATTTATATAATAAAAAGAAAGCAGAAATTACAGATTAATTTGTAATTTTTTTTGTTTTTTTACATAAAATATAAAGAATTTAAAATAATATTGTAAACAAGTGTAAAATTGGTTGTTTATTAAATTAAGATTTGTTATATTATTTGAGCAACCGACAAAAATAAGCAATTTAATTAATATTTTAAAAAAAATAAAAAAATTGAAAAAGGTTGTTGACAAAGTTGAAAAGCTTTGTTATAGTATATCAAGTTGTTTCAAGAAATTGGACAAATATTTAATAAAAACAAAAAAACTTAAAAAAAGTTAAAAAAAGTGTTGACTTAATTAAGTTGTTGTGATATTATTAAAAACGTTGTTCAACCAAAGAGCAACAGATATTATCAATAGATAATATTTAGATTACTAAAACACTTTTAAAGTGTTGAGAGTATGATCT
>CAMVLU010000031.1 GCA_947168405.1 uncultured Clostridia bacterium | reverse complement strand
ATGATGATTTGAATTTAATGCTAATTTTTTATCTTCTTTATTTAAATTTTTAATAAATTCTTTTATTTCTATTATATTATCTACTGATATATTTAAAAGAGAAGATATTTCTTCATTAGTAGGATTCTTTCCATTTTCTTTTTTAAAATAAAATTCAACTCTTTGAATTTTATTTATTTTATCAATTAATTTTATTTTTTCTTCTTTAGTATATTCTTTCATTATTTAAAATCCTCATCTGTATATAATTCTATTTCCTCATCAGATTCTTCATCATAACTATCATAATATTTTTTATATACTTCTAAAAGTTCATCATGATTTTTATAATTCTCTTTAAAATATTCATAATTACTTCTTAAAATACCTATTAAATTAACATAAGAATATTCATGAACACCTCTTATCATACTTTGATAAAAAAAAGGATAATTTTGATGAATTAAATATTCTATATGGGTTGAATCATTTTTATCATCAATTTTAATATTTAAAAATTCAAGCATTTCAATATATAATTGCTTTATTTTTTCTTGTTCTTCATAATATAAATCTTTAAGAGTTTGTCCTTCTTTTAAAATAATATCTTCGGAATACTTAGTATAGTTTTTATAACTGTTTTCATCATCTGCAAAGAAATGATATGTAAATTCTAAACAACTTAGTACTTCTACATGATCTGGACGAATCAACCAAAAATCATCTCTTTCAGTATCCTTATAAATACAATTTCTAAGCATTCCATCTGCATCATCAAACATATATTTATAATCAACATAACAAAGAATTAATTTATCAATTAAATCTCCTAAACTGTCATCTTTATTATATTTTTTATTTTTAAAATCTAGCATTTTACAAAATATTTCTTTTAAATTATTTGTTGCCTCTGTAAACAATTTTTCATAGCCTATTTCTTTAATTCTTTTCTTTCGTTTTTGATAATCTCTATATTCATGCAATAATTCATTATAAGACCTTACTATATAATTAATATTATTAACGGGATAATCATATATAGCTTTACCCGCTAAAAAACGATAACTATCAAACCAAACGCTATAATAATATATATGTTCAGACATACTATGTAATTCATTTTCTCTATTATTTTCAAAAAGTGGTTCATATTTTAATTTTTTTAATTTAATTATTTTTTCACCTAATTCAAATATTTTATCAAATAAATAATTATTAATTTTTTCGTCTTCTTTTAAATCTAATATTTCTTTCTTTGTTAATTTATGCATCATCATCCTCCTCAATTATTTTACGAATAGTATCGAATTTAGAAGTATATTCAGGATATATAAATGGTTCTTCTTTGTTTTTAACAGTTCTTCTATGATATTTTTTTACATTTGGATAATATATATAATCTCCTGTTTCAACATCAATTAAACATCTTAAATATTTTAAATCATCATCAGAGAATTTTCCATCACAGTAGGTTGTATTATCATCATCATCAAATTCTATCCAAGATATATCTCCATCTAAAACTTGAAATAACCAAAACGTTTTATTATCTTTTTCAATTGGTTTTATATCATAAGTTGTAAATCCTAAATATGATATTCCTTTATTATTAGAATTTCTACAAAAATCAGTTTTTAAAGTATTATTTTTCCTTGCAATATCAATAGCCTTACTTCTTAGAATAGGATAAGAATATTTATTATCATCTTTTTTTTCATCAAATAAATTATCTGGAAAATTAAGAAAATCTAATCTATCTTCACCAACATAATCTTCTTTATTAATAATTTCTTTTAATTTATTTATAATACTACTCATTTTTTTCACCTACAATATTAAATTTAACTATTTCATCTTTTTCTTTTATTTGAAATTCAACATATTTCTTTTTACCTTCCAATTTATAATAATAAGTTCCAAATGGAACAAATTTTACTCCTGCAAATCCATCTTTATTTGTAGTAATATTTAAAATTAATTTCTTTTGGTAATCATATATATTAATTTTTAAATCTTTAATAGGATTTCCTTTTATATCTTTAACCTCAAACTGAACTTTTCCTTTATATCTTTCATTAACAAGTGTTATTTTTTCTTCTAGATGTTCTTCGCTTATCGTAAATTCATATATTGTTACATCAATAATATATCCAACAGGCCCATCTGTCTGTAAAGCATAATATTTACCTGCATCTAATGTTACTTCTCCATAGCCATTTTCATCTGTTATAATTTCAGTTAAATAGTATTCTTCTTCATCATATATTTCTAGTTTACAATCTGCTAAAGGTTCTCCATTATCATTTAAAAATTTAACAAACAACTTACCAACTATTTTTTCTAAATTAAAAGTAATTTCTGGAACTTCTCCAACTTCTACATTAACTGAATACTCTTTTTCTTTAGCCATATATCCAAAAGGAAGTTTTGTTAACTTTGCGGTATATTTACCTGGTTTAATATTAATAAAAGTAATTCCATTACCATTTAAATTAGCTTCATAACTATAATTATCTCCTGTTATTAATACAGAAGCATTTTTCATATTTTTGCCATTTTCATCTCGAACATTGACATCAATTTCCCCTATTTCATTATATTGACTCTTTTTATTATGAAGTTCTTTTGTGTTCTTTAATATATCTAATTTAATTTTTCTATATTTATAATTTGCACCTTTTCCATCATTATAAATATTAATTAAATGATCCAAATCATATAAAGTATTACCTTTTAATTCTTCAGCTTCTTTATATTTTTTTAAAGCAACAAGCGTTAATATTTTATTTTGTCTAGTTTCTTCTAAGTCTCCTTCTTTATAACCATCATATCTGATTTTTTTGAATGTATCTTGAATACTTTCTAAATTATCATATACTCTTAATGCTTTTTTATATTCTTTTCTATTAAAATATATTGATGCTAATTCTTTTTCTGGCAATATTTTTAAATTTTCAATCCATGTTTTAACTTTTTCATGATTACCATTATTTTCTACATCATCTAAAAATTTAATTTGTTGTTCATGATATTTAATTGATTGTTCATCATCTCCTAACATCATACATGCATAAGTTATTTGAATAAATAAATTATTAAACATACTAACTGTTCTAAAATTACTCCATGTCTTTATTGAATCTTTATAATTTAAATAATTATTTATAAAAGAAGAATTAGAACTAATTGTCTCCTGATATTTTTCTTCTTTATTATAATTATTTCCTTCAGATATTCGATTTTGAACTTCTTTAATGCCTTTCTTCTCATAGTTTCTTATAACATCTAATAATTTTTTATCATCTTTTAATTTATTAAGTTGGAATTCTAATTCGTTTTTAGCTAATTCTATATTTGATTTTTTAAGTTCTTTTATAAATTCTTCACGATAGTCTATAGCTTTCTCAACACTTTCAATAGAACAATTATTTTTTTCTCTTATTATTAAAGCTATATATCTATTAATCGTAGCTGCTAAAAGTGAGAAATTAAAACTATTTTTTTGTTCATCAGTATTGTAATAAACTGTAACATGATTTTCAATAATATTTGCATATCTTTCATTACATTCAACTTTTCTATCATATAAATTATATTTATCATACAATGGATTTAATTTATCCAAGATTTCAGATAGTAAATCTGAATATACTTCTGGTTTATCTGTAAATATTTTTTCTAATGTATTAAATGCTTTTTCATAATATTTCAAGGCATCAGCATATTCGTTATGGTCTTCTTGATATTCAGCATAATTTTTAAATATCATCATAGTAAGTTCATCAAGATCCTTAAATTGACTTCGGTCTTTAAATTTTTTTTCTTCAATCCATTCTACTGCTCTATCCATATATATATGAAAACTTTTAGAAAATTTATTTGTTATATCTTTTAGGTATTTTCCTGTTCGATAATTACTTTTTATAAATAAATAAGAAAAAGCATCATTTTTGTTATATAAACTATTTTTATAAAAATGTTTTACCAAATTAGAATAGGTATTTGGACATTCAAAAATATCTTTAAATTCAAATTGATTTTTTTGAATTCTTCTTGCTAATGTATCACCATATTGTAATTGAGATTTAACATATAACAAATCATCAAAGTTTTTAGATAATATTTCATTTATAATGTTATATTGTTTCAAAGCATCATCAAATTTATTACACATAGTATAATTATTCTCAAGTTCTAAATATAAATCAGGATCAACACTTATTTGTTCAGATTTTAAATAATTAATATATAAGTCTATTAACTCAGCTGCTTTTTCATAATTTTCTTGTTCTTCACAGTATTCAGCATATATTTTTAAAGTATCTCTTGGTAATCCATTTTCTTTTTCAGCTTGAATAGCCATTTCATAAGATTTAATTATTTCTTCATTTCTATTAGGATTTTTGATATCTACTTTATAAGTATTTGCACGAAGTATTAATTCTTGAATGTGACCTTTTATTTTAGTTTTTACATCTTCTATTAAATTGTGATTATTATTAATATCTTCAGATATTTCTTTTAAATCTAAGACTTTTTCAGTTTCTTCTAAATCACCATTTTCTAAACATTCTCTTGCATATATATACTTTCCAGTTAATATTCCTTTTCCTGATATATTTACAAATGTTTGACTTAACGAAAATATTTTATTTTCTAGATAATCTATATCTTTTTTAGTATTAACATATTTTTCTGATACTTCCTGTAATTCTTTTTCTAATTCATCACTCGGTTCTTTTTTTAATTGTCTTTTTAAAGACCAATATTTATCTTCTAATTCTTTATATTCTTCTTTTAACTTTGTTAAATGTTCATTGTTAAAAAACATCGGTATGTTATCTAAATTAACTACTACTTCATCATTTAAATATACTAATCCATCTTTAGTAGTTAAATTAAATTCTTTTAATCCTAATGATTCTAATTGTTCAACAAGTTCAAGTTTTATACTATCTATATGTTCATATTCATTGTAATAATGTCCTAATTTATTACCAAGTTTTTCTAAAAAGTTAGTTACACTTTCTTTTCTTTTATCTATTTTTTTAGAAAATGTTACTATTTTAGGATTACTATCTTTTTTAAATTTATCATAAGCAAGATTAAATTCTTTTAAGGCTTCATCTTTAATATCATTTCCAAATATAATAAAGAACATTTCAGATTTATTAATATCTTCTTCAGTTATATCTTTTAATTTTTTATCTATATCATCATCAGTTATAAGTCTTATATATATATCTTTATCTTCATATTTGTCATTTAAGTGATTTATATATGAACTTATTTCATTTTTATCATCTTTTACATCTTTTTCTCCAAGTGCTAAAAATATATTTATCTTTCTCATTTATCATTCAACTCCTATAACATTTTGTTCGATAATATCTTTTACTATTAATGGTAATTCTTCATCTTTTTGGAATATAGTTATTGTATGTTCTATTCCTTTTTGTTTATCATTTTCTAAAAAATTTTTTAATTCTAAAACTGTATTATCACTTTCTATATCTTGAAATAAAATATATCTTTTTATTTTATTTACTTCTTTTGATACTTCATATTCTTCTATAGTAAACTCTCCAGCTTTTTTACCTATTAACATAATAAATATATCTGATTTTCTTAATTCATCATTATAACGTTCTTGCATTCTTCCATTACTCATACTATTATCAGCAAATTCACACATAAATAAATCAAGTCTTATTCCATCATCAATTATTCTATTTTGTATTTGTCTTACTATATCTCCAATGGCAATTCTTTCTTTTTCAAATTCTCTAATTGAAGATGCTAAAAATATTTTTATTTTTTTCATAATCAACCTACTCCTATTATTTTAAATTATCAATTTTATTTTGTATTCTTATATACCACATATCTTTATTATTATCAATATTTTTTTTATCAAAAACATCTTTTATTTCTAATAATAGTTTTTTTGCTTTATCATTTTCTTTATTTAAAATATATCCATCAGCTAAATATTCTTTTGCATCTAGTATAGAAAAATCATCTTTATGAAATAATTTTTCACGAATATTTAAAGTTTCTTCTAATTCATCTATTCCTTGCTTAATATTTCCAAGATTAACATTTGCAATTCCTAATTCCATTAAAGATGTTGCAATATCAACACTTATTCTATCATATTTTAAAGATAATATTCTAATAGCTTCTTCAGCACACATTCTTGCATTATTATAATCTTTTAATTGATTATAAAGTCTTGCAAAAGCAATATTAGTATTACCTATTTTATAATGATCATCTGGTAATATACTTTTAAATATTTCCATAACTTTAATGAGTAATTCTTTTGCTTTTAAAGGAACTCTATCTTTAAGATATGAAAATGCTCTTGATTTCATATAATCAGCTAGTAAATAATCATCTAAATGATTATTTTTTAATATTTCAATAGCTTTATCATTATAATAATTTGCTTTATCCACTTTATAACATTTATTACATACAAATCTTAAATTATCATATGTAATAGCAACTTCTCTACTTTCTTCTCCATATATTTCTATTTGCTTATCTAATATTTTTAAAAGTAAATCTTCTGCTTGATCATAATAACCTAAATCTCTTAAAAACAAAGATATTGTTGTAAATTGATTTAAATTATTTTTATTTAAAATAAGATAATTATTATATATATTTAAAATCAATTTTTCATATTGAATTCTTTCATTAAATGTCATTTTCCATGAATCAAGTTTAGTTAAATTATTAAATAAAGTACTACATGTATCTAAATTAACACAACATTCATTTTTAATAACATCAACAATTAAAGGATGAAGAGCTATTTTATCATTTTCTATATCATAATTAATCCAACTTTTTCTAATTAAATCATCTATCACAAATCCGTCTTGATATCCACATAAAGAAATAAATATATCAAATGATACTTCATTTATAGAAAACATTGATAAGTTACATAAAACATCTTTCTCTTCATCAGTTATTTTAGATATATCAAATAATGTTTTAATATAATCATAAATATTATTATTTTTTAAATTATAAGAAATATTACCTTTTAATTCAGGATTAATTCCCTTTTCTTCTAATATTTTTAACATAGTACTTTCATTTATTCTTGCTCTTTGCATATACTTACTAACAAGTTCTATAGCTAAAGTATGTCCATCTAAATAATTAATAATTTTAATAATATTCTCTTCATCTTGAACACGCATATAATTTTTTTTAAATAACTTAATTAAATCTTCTATATTATCCATAGCTTCTATTTTAATAACAGGATATCCTATATCACTGAAATCATTTCTGGTTGTAATAATTAAATCATAAATTCCATCTAATATTTTTTCTAAATTAATATCTTCTGTTGTATCAAAATTATCAATTACAATTAAGGTTTTATTATCATTTGCTAATTCTTTTATTTTATTTAATTTTCTTTCAAAATATTCTTGATCATTTTCTAATATTCCTTCTTGATTAATAATTCTATTAAAATTAGAAATTTTAAAATTATTATCACTTATAATTAATTGTTCTAAATTAGTTTCATATTTTGCAAATATAATATTCTTATATTCATTTTTATGAATATAAATATATTTCTTTACTATTTCACTTTTTCCAATTCCACCAATACCATTTATAAATACTTTTGAATTTTCTAATAATTGTTCTTCTATTTTTTTTAATTCTTTATCTCTTCCTATAAAATTTAAATTATTAAATATATTTGTACTATATAATTTTTCTTCATAAATATCTACATATTCTTCTTCATAATTACCTTCTAATACCTTTTTTACTCGAGATACTAATTCATCAATTCTTGCATCAAGTGGAGGAGTTATAGCATCTATCCAATGAAATCTTCCAAAGTAGTATTTAGTATCTCCACCTATTTCATCATTTGAAATAAGAAAAGGTAATACATGTACCTCTTCTTTATGTCTTATTCTTTCAGCAACACAATTAATTTCATTTAAACAATCATATGATTCAGATGTTTCTTTATTTAATACTAATATAAATACTTTACATTCATTGATAACATTAACAATATCAGAGGCATATGCATATTTGGTATCTCTTGGTGCATACCATACTTTTATCCCATTAGATTCTAACTTATTACAAATTGCTTCTGTTACTTTTAAACAAGTTCTTGTATGATGACTAATAAATACATCTATATTCATAACTATCATTTCCTTCTATATTTAAAAATCTTTTAACATCATTTTTACAATATCATAATCACTTTTTCTTAAATCTTTATTTATTCCCATATTTTGTAGTTTCTTAGATACACTATCTAATTTTTCAAATGGTACTAATGCTGGATGTCTTCTTCCTAAAAAGTCTCGATGATCATGTATAAGTGGATAATATTCTTTTACTTCTTTAATAGTTGAACAAGTATATCCAATTGTTCTCATATAAGCATTCCATCTATCATGTTCATTTTTAGCAAGACTATCTTCTATTTTTTTATTATACATTTCTCTAAATAATTTTAAATCTTCATTCAAATTATTAGTATATTTTTCTTTTAATATAGAATAAAGTTTATATTTAACATGAATAGCACTTGCACGAGATGAACGTTTATTATAATCATTTAAATAATAATTATTAATATCTTTATCATATGCAAGATGAATTTTAATAGCAAGTTTTTCTATATCGGAATCAACAATTCTATTTTCGAAATACATATCATTTATACTACCAAAAGCATTAATTTCATATAAATCATTTTTTTCATTAACTAATTTATTAATTTGATATCTTTTAAATTCACTTTGAATCCAAATATTAATAATAGGTTTTCTTTCATTTTCTCTTATAAATAATTTTCGAAGTTCAATGGCTGTATCTAAATTCTTTTCGTCTGTTTCCATGGATACTAAAACATAATTAATATCTTTAGTTTTTCTTATAGCATCCATAGCCTTTTTAGATTTAATATCACAATTTAAAAATGTAATATCATAATTTTTTAAGAAATCAGGATTTTCTATTTCAAGATTTTCTTTTATTTCATCTGCTTTTAAATCAATAACTAATGCTTTAAATTTATATCCAATTAAAGTTCCACACCAAGTTGCATCTTTTAAAAATTCTCTTCCTACTACACCACATCCAACTATTAATAAAGATATTTGATTATTAACGGTATTTATATATAATGGATTATTATCTAATAAACTAAAAATAGCTCTTTCAGTTTCATTTACAACTTCAACCTTAAGAAGTCCTTTATCAGTAGAATCCAGAATAGTTGGAGCTTCTTTTGTATTATTGATAACATATATCATCATACTTTTTGTTTTATATTTATCAATTATTTCTAAAGTATTATTTAAATTTTGTTCTTCATCATCTGAAATCATATATAAAGTTATATTGTTTTGATAATTATTTAAATTTATTTCATTAATTGTTTCAGATAATTTAATTGCTTTAAATGAATAATCTTCATTTTCTTCTTTATTCAATGCATTTAAAAAGATTATTGCTGAGTCTTGATTATTAGCATAGCATTTAGCAATAGTTAAAGATTTATCATTCATATCTGAAAAAATATATAAATGTTTATTTTTTATTTTCCTAAGTTTTAAATCTGTAAATAAATCACTTATAAAAGATATTAATGTACTAACAGTAAAAACTGGTAAAGAAATTAAAAATACATTTACCCATAAAAAGTAAAACCATCCAAAGAAATCAGTTAAACTAATATTGTTTAAAATAGTTATTTCTTCATTTAAAGTTATACTTTTTAAAGCAAAATAAATTGAATTGGTTATTCTTAATGTAATATCTTCTATATCAAAAAGAGGATATACTAAAATTGCTAAACATAATAAATTTATTCCCATTACTATTAAAAATTTATATTTACTATCCATTTTATAATTTCTTAATAGTAAATATGATATTAATATAATTAATAAACTTATATACAAAGATACTACCATTATTTATCCTCCTTAACAATTTTAAATCCTAATTTTTCAATTAATTTAAGTGTTTCAATAGCTGTATTTCTATCATATTCTTTTTCACTTTCAGGTAATTCTTCATATGGTACTAAACAAGGTGTAGTTTTAAATTTATCATCACGAACAGTTCCATATTTCCATCCTTCATTTATTCTACCAATTGCCCATATATCATGAGTATTTTTAGCAAGTTGTTCAGCTAAATTTAAAATATCAGCACTTAAAACAATATCTTTTGTATCAATTGGATTTGGTTTATAATTCATATTATTATCTCCTTTTCTATAATTAATTAATGATTTATAATCATCTTTAAATCCCATCATTTTTAATAAATTATGATAACTTATATCATCTATTTCATCTCTTACACATATAAGTAAATTTTCTACTCTAATAAATAAATTATAAAAACTATCTTTATCAAGTATTTTTTTTAATGTATTCATAATAGAAAATAAATTATTTTTACCAAATTTAAAATTAAATAAAATATCTCCATGAGCACATATATTTCTTGCTGCATTTAACATTTTAAGTTGATATTTCAAAACATAATCTTCTTCCTTAAAATGATTAGATACTTTTTTTCGATCTTCATTTTTCATTATTGAAAATAACGTAATAATATTTCCAAACATAAAATATTTAACCATTATAAGTGGTTTTAAATATTCTTCTTTTTTAAATATTTCCTTTAAGTCATTATCATATTTAAGAGATTTCTTTATATTTTTATTTACTTGTTTTTTTAATATTTCTAATTTTAAAACCGAATGATAATCATTGTCTAAGTTATTTGAATTTAATAAATTATCTTCTCCATATTTTTCTATATATTCATATGCTATAAAAGATTTTAATTTTGTTTCTACTAAATTAATATAATCAAGTAATAAATTTTTAAATTCTCTATCAAAGTTATAAATAGCATATAATTCTTCAAAGTAAGTTTCATCTTCATAATTATTAATATTATTTTTTAAATTTAAAAATATTTCTTCATATTCATTTGTTAAAAAATAATAATTTTCTCTTAATAATATTTCTTTTGCTAATTCTTCATTTTTAAATTTAAGTCCTTTTGATTTTAATAAAATAAGTTGATCTTCAATTGTTTTATATTTTACTTTCATTTATTTACAACACCTCAAATATATATACAATTAAATTTTGCATATATATTATACCTCAAAATGCCATATTTTTCAACAAAAAAACTAATACATAAGTGTATTAGTTATTAAATAATTGTTAAAAAATTATAATATTTTCCGATAGCAATTAAGATTAATAAAGAAATATTAATTAATAAAATAAGAATTATATGACTTTTTCTTTCTTGAACAATATTGGCTATAAATTCTCTTATTAAAGCATTAGTATAAAAATACCATTTTGTTTTACTACCTATTCCTTCACATTCTATTCCTTGTTCATTGGCAATAACTCCACTTCTAAATACATGATAATTTGTAGTCGAAAAACTAATTTTAGCATATGCATTTATTGCATCTATTTTATCTTTAGAATATTTCATATTTTCAATTGTACTAGTAGACTTATCTTCAATTATAATTTGCTTTTTATTAATTCCTTTTTCAATTAAATAATTTTTTATAGCTTCTGCTTCAGCAATTAATTCATCACTTCCTTTTCCACCTGATGGGATATATATTATTTTCTTTTTAGTAGTTTCATATTGTTTATTACCAAATTCAATTGCTTTATCTACTCTTCCTTTTAATAAAGGAGTAAGAGTTCCATCTTTATTAATTTTAGAACCAAGTATTATTATAAAATCTTTATCATATGAAGGAATATGATTTGCTGCTTTAATATTACAATATAAAGTTGCTAATATTAAAGTATAAAAATATGATAAAGTTGCATTTATACAAATATCCATAGAATATTTAATAAATTGAATATCTGTTCCAACTAATAATTTAGATATTAAAAAATATACACCTTGACTACCAAATAATCCTATAAGTGATATAAATCCTAAAACAATTCCAAGTGATCTATTAGGACTAAATCCTTCTTTTTTTATTAATACTAAATTAGTAATTATACTATATAAAGAAATAACTATAATACAAGGAAGAGTTAACATAGCAAAGTATGAAAAAGATTTTAATGTATTATTATATATATCAGTTATACTCAAAACATTCCAATTAAATATTAATAAATTTATTTGTCTTAAAATATTAATATTAATAAAAATTAATAATCCTAAATTCATAATAATATTATAAGAATATTTTTTTATTTCATATTGTTTTCTTATATAAAATGAACATCCTATTGAAATTCTAATTAATCCTAAGATCATAATAATTTGAATAGCTTTACTAAGTTCAACACTATTAGATAAATTAGTTTTATGTAAGATATCAATTGTCAAAAATATAAATAATAAAGTTACAATTAAATAAATTATTCTCCTTTTTTTCATATTAACTCCTAACAAAGATATTATATCAAAAAAGAACTATTTTTCATAGTTCTTATTTATTTTTTTTTAAATACTCTTCTAAAGTAATATCTTTTGACATAATTTCTTTAGCTATTTTAGTACTTCCTACATATCTAAGATGCCATGGTTCATAAGAATATCCTGTTATATCATCTCTTCCTTCTAAATATCTTAATATAAATCCATAATCAGAAAGTTTAGCATGAATTTTCGAAAATATTTCTTTTTCAGCTATCATATCATCATTTTCATATATTAATTCTCCATCTTTTCTAAGACAAATATCAATAGCAAGTCCTGTATGATGTTCAGAATATCCTGGAACAGCTACATATTTTTTAACATAATCTTCACCATATTTAATAGTAAATTCATCCCATAATTCTTGTTGTCTTTTTACAGAACGATAAACACTATCAAGTTCAATAGTAACTCCATCTTTTTCTAAAGCTGATTTTAATTCTTTAAATTTTTCATAAGCTTCTTTTTCAACTTGAATATCTTCATCCCAGGCATTTTTAACTGTAACAAGTTCGACTACTTCTTCCCAATTATCTGGTAATTTATTTTGTTTATTAACAAGAACCAAATAATCATATTTTTTCTTA
Organism: uncultured Clostridia bacterium; assembly: GCA_947168405.1. Lineage (GTDB taxonomy): Bacteria > Bacillota_I > Bacilli_A > RF39 > UBA660 > RUG591. The sequence goes on along the minus strand of CAMVLU010000031.1, from coordinate 2,502 downwards.
TCTTCTTTTTTTCCACATCCTGTTACAAATGTTCCTATTACTAATAATATAGCAAACACTAAAAAAATACTTTTCTTTTTCATAAATTTCTCCTTCAATATCATTTTATCACACATAAATTATTTTTTGAACATTTTTAGAACTTTTTCTAATAAAAAGAAAAAGTAGGAAAAACCTACTTTATATTAATTAAATTTTCTTTTTATATATAATCCCGTAGCTACAAAACCAACTATACTAAATCCTAACATAAATATATAAAATAAAATATTATCTCCTGTTTGAGGATTATTTACTGGATTTGCAACAGTAAAATTAGTTTCTACTTCTCCATCTCCAACAGTTACTTTTAAAGTATGCTCATTTGTTGATAAAGTTTTAACATAATTACTATTAAAAGTTATAATAGTACTACCTTCTTTTGACGTATAATTAGATGAATCAACTAATTCTCCATCAATATAAACCTTACCATCAGTAGTAAATTTAGAATATTCAATATTAAATCTAAATGATAATTCCTTACCAGATGTAATTGTTTGATTAGCTCCTTCTAAAACTTTGTATCCCATATTTAAATTTGCTTTATTTAAATCAATTTTTATTGATATTGGCGAGATATTTACTTTAGAAGATCCATCTGAACTAGTATATTCTTTAGTTTCCCCAAGTTCTTTTATTTCAATACCATTTCTATCATAATCAAATTCATTATCTTCTGATGATGCGAATTCTTCTATTTGTTCAGAAGTATAACCATTCAATTTTAATGCCCTTGAAAGAATTTCAGTTACAAATAATTGATGACTAACTTCTCTTTCTGCTTCTTCATAATTATTTATCTCATCAGTTTCATAAGTTATAACATCATCTATACATGAAAATGATACATTATGGTAATCATCCCAATAATAAGTATTAGTAATTTTTATTGTTTCATCTTCATCAGTAATTTCATTTTCAGATACAACTTTACCATCTATTTCTGTAGATGTAAAATCACTATCAGATTGTAAAGAATCTATAACATTTTGAATAGTAGTTGTTTTTGCTGCAACTGGTTCATCACCCGGCTTACTAAGATTTGCTTTTGTAACATCTAATTTTAATGACATTGGTGCTGCAGTTAATTTAGAAGTTCCATCTGAACTAGTATATTGTCTATCTTCACCAGTTTGTTTTAGTTCAATACCATTTCTATCATAATCAAATTCATTTCCTTCAGTATTGAAAAATTCATTAATCTCTTCTTCACTATAACCATTTAATTTCAATGTAGATTGCATTAAATATATCATATACATATAATGTGCAATAGTATCTTCGGCTTCTTCATAACTAGATATTTCATCTTTACTATATTCTATAACAGAACCATTATATGAAAATGATATTTCATTTGATTTAGAATTTGGAGTATTCCATTCAATTTCAATAGTATCATCTTCATATTTTACTGTTCCATTAAATGATTTAGCAAATTCTTTTAAACCCTCTACTATCTCTTCTGTCTTTGTTGCTGCATTAACTACTGTAAATGGTATTAACATTAGTAATACAACAATTAAAATAAATATTTTTTTCATTCCTCCTCCTTATTATAAAATAATTATTTTCAAATATAGTATATCATAAAAAATAATATTTTCCATATTTTTTTACTTATTTTTATTATTTTTATTATTCATTAAATCATCTAAATCAAAATATTCATTTGGGATTATTTTATTTTCTTCATAAAAATTATCATTCCAATAAGCTTTTATACCATATGAATTATTATTTTCAGTAATCAATTTACATTTGTCATCAATTATTTCTAAAGCAGAACAATTTGATAACATAATTCCCACTAAATTATTTTCTTTTAATTGTTTTTTAGTAGATTCATATCGACCACTTTCATCTACATGTGGAGTAAAATGAGCATTTAACCAATTTAAACATTTAATAGACTCAAATTTATTTTCAAAAGAATCAGAATTACAAGAAGTAAACCAACATGCTGCTCCTGCAGATACTCCACATATTACTTTACCATTTTGCCAAGCATCATATAATACTTTATCAAATCCCGTTTGTTTCCATAAATTAATCATTTCCAAAGTATTACCTCCACCTTCATATATAATATCAGCCCATTCTATTTTTTCTTTAACTTTTTCGATATCATTTAATTCAAATGTATAAACAGTCATACAATTGCAATTAAATAAATTTCCATAAATATTAATCATCACTTCAAAATAACTTTTTTGAACTTCAAATGAGTTTATTGCATGAGCTAAAAATAAAAAATTTGGTCTTTCTTTATTAGTTAATTTTACTATTTCTTGATCAATTAATTTAGTATTATAAGGTGCTTTAGTTCCATCACTCAATATTCTTCCATTTTCTCCACCACCAATGGCTACTATTATTTTAGACATATAAAATCCTCCTATAAAAATTTACATTTATTATAACATCAACTAAATATTTTTGTCATTAGTTTTAGAGTAA
>CAMVLU010000030.1 GCA_947168405.1 uncultured Clostridia bacterium | reverse complement strand
AATGGTGGAGGTGGCTAGTTTTAGTCACCTCTTTTTTATTAAAAGGGGATGTAAAAATGTATTTTATTAACGAGTTAAAAAAGATTAGCAAAGAAAATTCAAGTAATATTGCGATATTTATTGATATGGATGGTGTAGTTGCTGATTATAGATTTGGTGAAGGAAAAAATATTGAAAATAATGTCCCGGGTACTTATTTAAATAAAAGACCTATTTCAACAGCAATTAATATTTTAAAAGAAGTTAGTAGTACTTTTGATTTTGATATGTATATCTTGAGTTCATGCAGACATGATGAACAAGCTATAGAAAAAAGTAACTGGCTCGAAAAAAATATGCCATTTATAGATAAAAAGCATCAATTGTTTGTAGTTTCAAATACATTTGAAGATAGAAAAATGTTAAAGATTAATAAGATTAAAGAAACTATAAATGATAAATATGTGAAAGCTATAATAATAGATGATACACATGATATATTATTTTTGGCAATAAAAGAATTAGGCGATAAAATAATTCCATATCATGTGATTACATTATTTGATTAGGAGGGGTAATTATGAAATATGATGTTATAGTAGATTGCTATACTGATGAACCATCTGGGTTGGGAGTGCCTCCATTTTTAAGTGTCCATTCAAGATATATTGCGGGTGCATTAGAAGAACAAAAAAGAAAATATTATTACTTGACTATAGATGACTTGAGATATAGTAATGGAGAAAAACACAATAAAGATTCATATAATAAAAGAATTATTAATACAACTAAAAATAAGGATAATGTTTTTGATATTTTAAATAATGCTGACAATATTTATGTTGTGATGGGCTGTTTTGTTAAATATGAATATGTATCAGCTGAACCTCCATCATTCTTAGAAGTGGAAGTTCTATTGAGAAAATATAGTGCTAATAAATTATTATTTTATTCTTTAGGTGGAAATGAATTGACGAGAGAAAATGTTAGAAAAACTGTTCCACAAGGTTTGTTCGATGAAATAATATTTGGAAATACATATAATTATTTTATTGGTGAAGCAAGTAATAAGTTTAAACCTAATTATGATAGATTAAAAAATATTGCTATATCTTCTGCAACAGTACTTAATCAATTAGAAAGACCTTTAGTAATGGAGATAGAAACTGCAACTGGTTGTAATAGAAAACCAGGCTGTACATTTTGTATTGAAGGTATGAGAGGTTTACCATTACAATTTAGAGAAATAGAAGATATTGTTTCTGAAATTAAAAGCTTATATGATAATGGTGCTTTATATTTTAGATTAGGAAGACAACCTAATTTTTATGCTTATAAAGATTGTAATTCATCTGAAATTGAAAAGTTATTTAAAAGAATATGGGAAGAATGTCCAAATATCAAGACACTTCATATTGATAATGTTAGTCCCCACAATGTTAATACACCTGCAGGAATAAAAATAACTGAAATAGTTGCAAAATATACTACTGCAGGAAATATTACTCCATTTGGGATAGAGTCTTTTGATCCAAAAATTAGAGAATTATGTAACCTTAATGGCAGTTTAAATGATATTCATGAATCAATAAGTATCATTAATAGATTTGGTAAAGATCGTGGGAATAATGGATTACCAAAATTATTGCCTGGTATAAATATTATTTACGGTTTAGATGGACAATCTGAAAAAACATTAGATTATAATTTGAATAATTTTAAAAGAATATTAGATTCAGGTAATTGGGTTAGAAGAGTTTTTGTTAGAAAATTAACATCTCCCTATGGTGAGCAATTTGATAAATATACGAAAGATAAACTTGATGAATTTAAAAATTGGAGTTCTACAATTGAAAATGATTTTACTATTCCGATGTTAAAGCAAGTATTTCCAGTTGGTTTAATAATTAAAGATTTAAGAATGGAAATGTATAAAGATAGTGATTCTATTTTAAGACAAATGGCAACTTGTCCTGTTAGAGTTGTTGTAAAAAATAAAAAATTAAAACTAGATGAATTTTATACTGTTAAAATTATTGGATATGTAGGAAATAGAACTCTTTTAGGAGAAGTTATATGAAAAAAGTCGGATTACTTGTTCCAAAAACAAATTTAACTGTTGAATATGAACTACAATATTTATATAATAATCACTTTTTTAATATCGAAGATATAGCGTTTTACATTTCAAAATTAGATTATAAAACAAGCTATAAAGAAGATAAAACAAAATTTTTAAATGATCTTGCAAAGGATAGTAATAAGAAAATTAATGATTTAGAATATATTGGGGTTGATTATATTACTTTTTTCTGCACATCATCATCTGTGCTAAATTCTGAAATTACTATTAATAATAATCCTTTTACTGCACTGCTAGAAGAGGTCGTAGAAAAAAATATAAAAAAGTGTTTATTGATTACTCCATATGATGATGTTGTTGGAGCAAATATTAAAGTTGAATTAGAAAAAAAAGGAGTTGTTGTTTGTAAAAACATTAATTTAAATTTATTAAATACAGCAGATTATTTTGATTTTGGTATTAATAAACTTAAGCAGTTTATTATAGATAATTATAAAGAAGAATATGAAAATATAATTATATCTTGTACTAATCTTCCAACACTATCAATAATTAATGAATTGGAATCTTTATTTAACAATAATGTAATATCAAGTAATTCATGTTTATTTAATAAAATAAAAAAAGAAGTGGTGGGTTAATATGATGTCAAAAGAAGAATTTAAGAAGATAATCGATATTTGTGCAAGTATGCCAGATGTAAAAGAAGATGTTTTTAAAAATCATGATAATAATATGTGGTGGCCTTTAGAAATTGAAGATTATAAAAAGAGATTACTTATTGCAGGATTGTCTACAAGAATTTCTTATAATATGATTAATAGTTATAGGAAAGTTATAAATCAATTGAATGAATATAGTTATGAACAAATAAAAAGCATGACAAAAGAAGAAATTATTGAAATAATTAAAGGGTTAGGACTTTCTAACACTCGTTATTCATATCTATCATCAATGATTGATTTTATTGAAAAATATAATGATGCAATATTAGAAAAAGATAATGATGAATTGATTGAGTTAATTGCTAATAACGTTAGTGGTGCTTCGTACAAAGTTGCTCAATGTTGTGTACTATATATGCGAGGATATTATTGCGGAATTATGCCAGTTGATAGTGGCATGAAGGATGTTGAGTTGCCATGTATTGGTTTTGAAAAATATGGAAATGCAATTGGTCATGATATACTTAGAAAACAATTACAAGAATTAGTTAAAGACAACAATATGGAAGATATTATTACCAAATATGGATATGATAAATTAAATATACCAAATTATGATAATGCTACTTGGTGGGCTCATTTAGTATTGATTTATTTTAAAAGACATTATTGTAATAAACACAAACCTGATGAATGTCCATTAGTAAATGAAATATGTGTTGGTTGTAAATGTAAAAAATAACAAATTTAAGGGGGATTTGAGATGATAATAATTGAGGGATTAGATGGTGTTGGTAAAACAACTTTAGTTGATTATTTTGTGAATATGGGAATGAAAAAATATCATTTTGATTATGATGCTCAAAATATGGATTTATTTACAAAATATATGCGAGTATTAGATGAGAAAACTGATATTTTAGTTTTAGATAGATCTTTTATAAGTGAAATGGTATATGGACCTGTATTGCGTAATAATTGCAAATTAACAATTGAACAATATACTGAATTGTTAAAATCATATAAAGAAAAAGAAACTACAATAATTTATTTGACAGCGCCAAAAGAAGTCTTGCTAGAGAGAAGAGCTAATGATTTAAAAGATTATGAAATGATTGATAAATATTATGAAACTCTAAATGCTAGATATGATGAAATTATGGATTATAGTTGTAATTACATAAATGTTTTACAATATGATAGTTTTTCTATGAATAAAGAAGAAATTCAAAATAATACCAAGAGGTTGATTGTTAAATGATAGATTTATGTTTTGTTGGAAATAGTTCAATAGATTTAATTAAAAATGAAAATGGAAATAAGGAAACATTTGGTGGTAGTGCTATATATAGTTCACTATCATGTCGAAGCGTTTCTGATAAAAGTATAGGAATAATAAGTAATGTTAATAGTAATTTAAAAAAATTATTAGATTCAAAACAAATATATTTATTTGGTAAGGTTGCTGATGAGATAAATACTTTTGAGATAGATGAATCTTTAGGAACTTGTAATTTTATAAAGCAAAGTAATAATGATATCTTAATTAATGAAGATATTGAAGTAAATTATTTACATGTTTCATTTAGAAAAGGTGTAAATATAGATAATATTTTAAGTAATCCAAAAATAAGATATAAACATTTATCTATAGATGTTATGATACATAGCATAGATAGTCTTATTGATATGATAGAAAAATATATTGATAAAATTGATATAATTTTTTGTAATAATGAAGAGTATCAAGTGTTAAAAAAGCATTTTAACACTTTGCCGCTTACTATTATTACAAATCAAGACAAACCAGTTATAGCTGTAAATAAGGAAGAAAACATATATTTTAATGTTCCACAAAATATTTCTACAGTATCTTCAACAGGAGCAGGAGATTCCTTTATAGGGGGCTTCTTAGCAGAGTATTCAAAAAATCAAAATCTTAATAGTGCAATAAATACTGGTATTGCTAATGCAAGTTATTCTGTAACTAAATTAGGGCCTATTAATATTTCATGTAGAAGTAATGATATATTTAAAAATGGTATTTTACCTAAAAATATAATAGTTGTAGGTAATTCGTGTGCAGGTAAAACAACTTTTATTGATTTTTTTAAATCGTTTTATAATATATATACAGATATTGATGATTTGGCTCCATTGTTAGAAATGTTTATGATAGATGACATTTCTAATGACAATAATCTTGATGATTTTATTAATCTTAAAAATAAATTAGTATTTATGAAAGATATTTATGAGCATTATTTAAATAATTTTTCTAATATAGAACACTATACCGTTATTGCAAAAAATGGTGAAGGACATGATATTATAAATCCTGATCTTTGGGATATAATTTTAAAAAGATCAGTAGAAGTACTAAAAAATGAAAACAACATAATTCAATTTTCTCGAGGGCGAGATGAAGAATATGAAAAAAAATATGGAAATGATGTTTATAAAAGAAGTCTAGAAATTATTCTTCAAGAACTAGATAATAAAACAAGTACTATTATAATAAACTTGGTTTCAGATTTAAAAATAAGAAAAGAAAGAAACAAAATTAGATTTGAACAAGGTGGTCATTTTGTTTCTGAAGATACTATGGATAATGTCTATAAGGATGATATTTTCCAATACGAGCATGTTGAAGATATTAAAGGTGTTATTAATTTGTCAGGAGTAAATTATCCTGTATATACGATTAATAATAATAGAATGTTATCATCAATTGAACTATCTGAATTTTTAATGTATAATGTTAATGAAATATTAAAATATTATGAAGAATTTAAGGAGGAAAAAAATTATGAATATGAAAGAAATTCAAAAGGAAATATGGCAAAATAAACTTAATAAAGGATTCAATACAACAGATGTTAATAAAGAATTTTGCTTATTATATGGAGAAGTTGCTGAAGCATATGATGCATATAGAAAAAAGAAAGATGATTTAAACGAAGAACTTGCCGATATAGCAATATACCTAATGGGGTTATCTGAAATGCTTGGTTTTGATTTAGAAACTGAAATTCTAAAAAAAGTAGATAAAAATGGTAAGAGAGTATATAAAAATATAGATGGCGTTAATGTCAGAGTTAGTGATTAATTTTTAAAACATATTAAAAAATTACATATTCATACCAAAAACGGTCTAAAAAAATAAAGCAACAAAAAAATATTTACATAGCAAAAAATATTTGGTAAAATTGCAAACTGTTGTGGGTGATAAAATGGAAAGTGTAGAAATATTAAAAGCTTTAAAATTAATTGGTTATGATAATGATATAGATATTAATAATGATTTGTATGATTATAGTAGAGAACAAGAATTAGTAACTGCATAATTGATAGGAGTTTGAATTATATGAAAGATGAAATATATGAATATTTAATAAATTATGGTTTTAGTAAAGAAAATTTAGATAAATTCGAAGAATTAAATGAAGATATGTATTTTGTATCTTTAGAAAAAGTTAAAGAAAATATAGATTTCTTTGCAAGCAAAGAATTAAATAATATAGAAATTATTAGTTTAGTTAATATCAATCCTTTTATATTAACTCTATCTTCAAAAAGAAAGAATGCATTTGATGAAATATATATTAACAAATTAAATTTATCTAATGAAGAAATTAAAAATTTATTAAATATTAATAATAATATTTATACATGCAGTCCATTAGAACTTGATAAAATCATTAATTATTTAGTTAATGATAAGAATTATTCTATTGATAATATTAAAAAGATTATATTAACTAATCCTAATATAATAAATAAAAAAATAGATGAAATTGTGGAAATTATATAGGCGGTGTTTATATGTATGAATATTTATTAGAAAACTTAATTAGTTATAGACAAGTTGATGGAAATTTAAGAAGAGCTGCTAAAAAAGGATTAGTATCGGAATTATATAGAAAACAAATGAATGCCCTAGCACTTAAATATTTCGGAGTAGACTCAAATGGAAATTATACAGAAAATAAAGAAGATATTGTTGCCTATAGATGTCCTTATAGTGGTGAAATAATAAATGACCTATCAACTGCTTGGCTAGAACATATATTGCCAATATCAAGTGATGGTGGAACTGTATTATTTAATTGTATTCCTATTCTAAAAGAAGTTAATTCATCAAAAAACGATGAACCTAATCTTTTAGTATGGTGGCAAGGAAAAGGTAAAGAATATTTTAGTTATGATAGATTAGAAAGATTAATTCAATATATGTTAGAAGCATATACACTAGCCTTTAAAGAACCAATTGAGGAGGAATTATATGATTACGATAATTCATTAAACAATGATGATTATATCGAAAATGATGATTTATCAATAGATTTAAAAGATAGAATAAGTATCAAGACCAATACAAACATTCAGCAAAATATAACTTATTATCAATTAATTAATGATCTAATAAATGAATTATCTAAAAATAGAGATGTATCAAAATATAGTTCTCAATTAAATAATATAAAAGAACAAAATGTATTTGGCAATATTAATGAAATTGAAAAAGTAATTAATGTTGTACAAACTGTATTTAAAGAAGTATTAGGAGATAATTCTAAAAAATATTTATCTTATTCATTAAAAATTGATATGAATAAATTATTAAATTCTTTAAAAACAAATGATTATGAAAATGAAATAAGAGAAAGAATAAACAATATTAAGTCAATATTAATGAAAGATGGTAAAAATATAAATGATTATTTTGAAAGTATTACTGATATAGAAGAAGAAAATATATTATATAAGAATAATTTATCACAAGATGACATAACTTATTTTTTAGAGACTATTAGACTCAGTCACAAAAGTAAAATTAGAATATTTATAGATATGTTGTCTGATTCTAAGTTTACTAATTATATTAATGGTCTTCCAGATAATAATAACATCTTTTCAGTTAATAATAAGATTCACTTTAAAAATTATGAGCATATTCATGGATTGCATGTTTTACAATTTTGGAAAAATAATAGCGAAGAAATTGTAAGTGAAATTATGAGGCTGAGACAAGAGTTATTAGCAAATAATGCAAAAACAACCGATGAAAGATTAGTAAAATTAAATTCTGCATTAAAAGCAATAGATGATTACAATTTTGCAAATCAATACTTTCCTCAAAAAAGGATAGAAGTTTTTATAGAAATGTTATCAAATTCTAAATATACAAATTATGTAAATGGAACTTTTGATGAAAATAATATTTTTGCAAGAGATAATAAAATTCCATTTGAGGGATATGAACATATTCAAGGCTTAAATACTAGTCATTTTTGGACACATAATTCAGATAGAATTATACAAACAATAAAAACATTAAAAAATAATTTGGAAAGCAAAGAAGAAAAAACATATGAAGAAGAACAAAAACTAATTAAATTAAATATGGCTTTAAAAGCAATAGATAACTATAACTTTGCTAATAAAAGCAATTCTCAACGTAGAATAGAAGTCTTTATAGAAATGCTATCAAATCCTAAATATACTAATTATATAAATGGAACACTTGATAACAATAATATTTTTGGCTTGAATGAAATTCCATTTGAAGGATATGAACATATCCAAGGTTTAAACACTAGTCATTTTTGGGCACGTAATTCAGATAGAATTATACAGACAATAAATACATTAAAAAATAATTTGAAAAGCAAAGAAGAAAAAACATATGAAGAAGAACAAAAGCTGATTAAATTAAATATGGCTTTAAAAGCAATAGATGATTACAATTTTGTCAATAAAAACAACCCAAAATATAGAATAGAAAAATTTATAGAAATGCTATCAGATTCTAAATATACAAATTATGCTAATAGAATTCCTGACAGCAATAATATTTTTTCTGACAGTAATGAAATCCCTTTTGAAGGTTATGAACACATAAATGGATTAAATACTAAGCAATTTTGGCATGTAAATTCAGATAAAATTATAGAAACAATTTATATGCAAAAGAATGAATTAGAAAATAAAGAGAATAGAACACAAAATGAAGAACAAAAACTGATTAAATTAAATATGGCTTTAAAAGCAATAGATGATTATAATTTTGTCAACAAAAACAACCCAAAATATAGAATAGAAAAATTTATAGAAATGCTATCAGATTCTAAATATACAAATTATACTAATAATATTCCAGATGATAATAATATTTTTTCTGCGAAAAACAAAATTCCATTTGAAGGATATGAACACATAGATGGCTTAAATACTAGCCAATTTTGGAATCGCTATTCTGTAAAAAATATCATTCCTTTACTTTTTTATAGTAGTAACTATAATGATTTAAAATATGATTTTGCTAGAAATGCAGTAATGGGGTATTTAAATTACAATAGAAGAAGAAAAAAACAACCTGAATTTAAAATTATTGATGAATATATTGATACATTAGATAAAACTAAAAAAGAGGTTAAATCATTATTAGAATTAAGAGCATCACTGCTATTAAGAAAACAACAATTAAGTATTGAAAATCATGAATTGACTGAAGAATTAAATTCTTCTTATAGGAGAGCAATGTAATATGAATGATAAAATAATTGAATTAGAAGAATATAAAAATATAATAAATAATAAAAATAATTTAGATAATGGTACTACAAACGTCGAGGAGTTATCACTTGAAGAACTAGAAGATGTTAGTAAATTATATAGAAGTGAAGTTACTAAACTATCACAAGAAGTTCAAGTTTTAGAAGAAGAAAATATAAAACTTAAAAGACTTCTTGAAAAATAATGGAGGTATTACATCTATGTTAAAAAATTTATTTGAAAAAATGAAAAGTGAATTTAAGAACTATGTTTTAGATAATCATATATTACCTAAAGTATGGAAAGTAAGATTTAGTGATGGTACTGATATGAGAATATGGTTTAATAAAATATCAAAGGTAGCTGAATTTAAAGATTTTATTACTGAGATTGATGATATATTAAATAAGTATGATTCTAAAGTATTAAGTGATAAAGAAAAGGAAGAAGAGTTTTTGAATTACATTCATAGATATAATCAAATACCATTATATGGACAAGCATATTTCTCTGATAATGATGAGATGAATTCATGGTATATGAGTTATAGAAACAATAATAGAGATTATGAAACTATAGTTTATAATAGTTTAAGTGAGTATAATAATCTTGATTTAGCAGCTATCTGGTCATTTATTAGAGATGAATTTATAAGTATAATAAAGACATTAAAAAGAATACCTAATCATGGAGAGTTTATTATTAGGAATGGTATTGATGTAAGAGTTATATATGATAAATTAGTATCCTTTGATCCAGAAACTACTGAACAGTTGTTGCTTCACTTACAAACATATAATAGGAATAAATTATCACAAGATGATAGGTTAAGTGAGTTCTTAGAGTGTGTATCTAATTTAGGTTATATACCTTATATACAAGAGTCTAGATTTTCTGATGGTACTGATATGTTTACTTGGTATAGTAGATATAAGAATAAAGTTACTAATTTAGAAAATGAAGTAAGTAGTAGAATTAAAGGAGAAACTCCAATTAGAAAAGTTAATATATATCTTATTCCTAATTTTAGAAATACTGGTGGTAAGTTTTATACAGTATGTTCTAATATAGGTGAAAGATTAGATTTATCGCAGGTATCATCATTTGAAGAAGCAAAGATGCTTGATGATAGTTTAGTAAAACGTGGTGGCGTAATATTAAAACAAGATGAAGAGATTGATAGTGTTGATTTTACGAAAGGAAAATCTAAACAATGAAGATAAATGCAATAGATGATAGCGGTAAATTAAAAGAATATGATGTTATATTAACTTACCATAGTGATGATTATAATAAAGATTATATTGTATATACAGATAATATTTATAATACAAATAATGAATTGCAGATATATATTAATGAATATAATCCTAATGATATAGAGGTTGTTGTTAAGGTTGTTTCTGATAATGAAGAATATGATAGAATAAAAAAAGAAATAGATAGTATATTAGTAAGTATGAAAAATGAAACTGATATACTTCAAAATAATGAGTGATACTGGTATTATAAAAAATAAAATACAAAAGTATTACATAAAACAGTCAAAACCCAAATAAGTCCAGATAAGTCCAAAAAAGTCCAAAATTTGCTTGACTTGTGCTTGTCAAGTGGTAAAATATAGTAAAATGAAATAATTATGTAGTTATCAAATAAATATTTCATTATGTTACTTGAAAAAATGTTCAAAAACAGTTAAATATTAACTATTAACAAAAAGAACATAAAAAGTACATCAAAGAACATGAAAAGGACATAAAAAGCGCTTGACAAGAACTTGTCAAGTGGTATAATATGGTAAAATAAGTTGATTCTGCAAGGAATTATAGTAGTAGTTCCTGGAGTAAAGGTTTATTTATATTGATTATTAAATAATACATTATGCGAGTATTATTTTTTTATTGTGACACTGTAATTATTTAATAAGAATTAGGGTAGTGTCACTAGCATTTTTTTATGACACTATAAAATTGCTTTGATTTTCAAGCGTTTTTTTTAAATTTAGTGTCATGAAAATCTAGTATAGTGTCATTTTTGCACGTGCAAAAATAACATCGCCACCCACGTTTTCCTTTATATTATAAGGGATAACAACTAATTGAGTGGCTCGTCTCTTATCCTGATTAAAAATACCTAGTATTTTTAGCGTAAATTATGCTTAATTTGACACTATAGAAAATATATTGAAAGGAGGTGATATTTGTAGGATTATTTTATATATGAATTTCCAGAGAATAAACTTTTTCATTTTTTTACAAAAAACTCTTGCAAAAATCACTTTTTTAAGTGATAAATAAAACGAATTAAAAATGTCATTAAACATGATTTATATGACTGTCATTAAATGTGAGTATTAGGTTTGAATAGTTATAAGTACAAAATTATAAATACTCTTAAAATAGCTTTAATTCGTTTGTTAGGAAGGGGTATTTAAAAGTGAGTAGAAAAAGGAAATCAGCAAATGAGAATAATGTTATTGAATTTGATGATATTAAAGAATTGGAGAATACTTTTATGTATATAACAGAAACAACTAAGAAGGTTAAAATATTCTTTGGAATATTACTTAGATTAGATGATAAATCTAAAATGGCAGTATTACTATATTTGTTTAGTAAACTTAATTGTAATCAAGTAAATGATAAGAATGAAGTTAATCCAGATTTGCTTGATGGTAGTGATGATATTATTATATTTAATTTAGAAGTAATAGGATATGATATGCATACTACTGAGGCTTTTTTGGAATACAATGTATTTCAGTATAACTTGAAAGAAAGAAATAAAAGGGAGTATCTTTATATAGATAATGGATTTGTAATAGGGATAAAGCCTACATTATTTATAAGGTTAGTAATAGCTATATTTGAAAAGTTATCGTTTAGTGAGCAAATAGATGTATTTGCTGAACTTATAATTAGATATGATAATGATACCTATTTTGATTCACTAGAGCCTGAAGTGTTATTTGTAGGAAATAGAAGTGGATTTGATGTTGCAAAAGCAATAAACGAGTGGAAGAAGAAAAATATATAGAAAAAAACTAAATTGTTGTTTGAAAACTTAATTAATTTCAAATGATGATTTAGTCTAATATTGTCCTTTGTGATATTAAGTTTTCAAATTTTTGTAGAACTTAGTATCGCAAGTTCTTTTTTAGTTTTATTTAAATATGCTAAAAGGAGAGGATGATTATATGTATAATACTTCAAAAATTCCATCAAAGATTATTGAAACTGAATTAAGTATTAGATTGCTTGAGTATTTAAAAAGAAATAATACAATAGATGATGGAATGTATAATTATGTAGTAAATAAATTAATAAGAAAAATAGAGATAGAAAAAAATAAAATTAATGATACATATATGGAAAATGATAGTAATTTTAAAATATTAGTTTAGGAGGAGTTATGGACTTATATACAGTTAGGAATAATATATTAAAAGGTGTTCCTTTACAAGAATTAAATCTTCGGGTATGCTTTTATGCTAGAGTATCAACAGATAAAGATTTGCAGTTGCACTCACTACAAACACAGATAACTTTTTTTAATGATTATATTAGTAAAGTTCCTAACTGGTGCTTTGCAGGTTCATACATTGACGAAGGTATTAGTGGAACACAGGTTAAAAAACGTGAAGAATTTTTAAGAATGATTGAAGATGCAAAGAATCATAAATTTGATTTAATCCTTACAAAGGAAATATCAAGATTTTCTAGAAGTACATTAGATAGTATTAAATATACACAAGAATTACTATCTAATGGTGTTGGTGTATATTTCCTAAATGATAATATTAATACTATATTACCTGATTCAGAACTTAGACTTACAATTATGTCTTCAATTGCTCAGGATGAGGTTAGAAAACTATCTGAAAGAGTTGCATTTGGTATGAATAGAAGTATTGATAATGGGGTTGTACTAGGTTGTTCTAATATATATGGATATGTAAAAGATAAAGGAAAACTTGTAATAGATGAAAAACAAGCAGAGATGGTTAGAATAATATATGATAGATATGCAAATACCTCTGATGGTGTATCTAAAATATCAAGATATTTATATGAATTAGGATATAAAAGTAAAACTGGCAAAAGAATTGATACAACGATTGTTACAAGAATTATAAAAAATCCTAAATATAAAGGGTATTATTGTGGACGTAAGTCTAAGGTAGAAGATTATAGGACTAAGAAAAAGAAGTTTTTAAATGAATCAGAATGGATTTTATATAAAGATGAAGAGTCAGTTCCGGCTTTAGTATCTGAGGAGTTATGGGAGCGGGCAAATACCAAGCTAAAAGATAGACAAAAGAGCTTTGCTAATAGATTAGAAGATAAAACAATATTTCAAAATAGGTATACATATTCAGGTAAAATATATTGTGGGCATCATAAACTTACTTATCATAGATCGAGTGCTGGAAAAAGAAAGAAAAATCCTGTTTGGGAGTGTCAGGTTTATAGAAAAGAAAGCCTAAAAGGTTGTACTAGTCCTAGATTATTCGAACGGGAACTAGATGAACTATTTAGTGATATACTTAATAAATTATTAAATAAAACAAATACTTTTTTTGATGAGATATTAAAAGAATGTAAAAATTATTTAATTATTAATAATAGTAAAAATGATATTAAGAAGTTTGAATCTAAAATGCAAGTTTTAAATAATAAAAAAGATAAACTATTAGAACTTATAATGGAAGAATATATAACTAAAGATGAATATAAAAAGCAATTAGATATAATTAATAGTGACTTAGAAAAATATAAAGATAATATAAATAAATTGAATGATAATAAAAAAGATGAAAACTATATTAAGAATAAAATTAAAGAAATTAAGCAAGTTTTAAAAAAGTATAATTTAGACAGTATTTGTTATAGTGATTTATTTAATGAATTAGTAGATAGGATATATGTTTATAAAGAAGATGGTAAAAAAATAAAATTAGATATTTTTATTAAAACTGGAGAATGTATAAAATCATTCTCCAATGAACTAGGTAAAAAGTTTCATTTACAGGATTCCTATACAACAAATAACAGCGGTATCTGCAGCCATTAATGGGGGCAAACTTTATAAACCCTATATAGTTAAAAGTATTAATGAACCAGAAACTAATAGTGTGATTGTTAAAAATGAACCTAAATTAGTTAGAAAGGTAATCAGTGAAGATACTAGTAAAAAGGTTAGATATGCGCTAGAAAGCGTAGTTGCTCGTGGTACTGGACATAATGCTTATATTGCCGATTATCGTGTTGGTGGTAAGACTGGTACTGCTCAAAAAGTAGAAAATGGAATATATTTAAAAGGTAATTATATTACTTCGTTTATTGGATTCTTACCTGCTAATAATCCTAGAGTAATTGTATATATTGCAATAGATAATGCCAAAGGTATAACACAATATGGTGGTACGGTTGCAGCGCCTATTGCTAAAGCGGTATTATCTTCATCAATAGATGCACTAGATATAAAACCACAAGCAGATGAGATAGAAAAAGAGTTTAATTACATTGACAAAGTATATGTAAAAGTACCTAATGTAGTTGGGATGACTCGTGAGGATGCAGTAAGTAATTTAAAAAGTTTTAAAGTTGAATTTAGTGGTGAAGGAAATACTGTTACATACCAAACACCTAAAGAGAATACACAGATATATGAAGGTGAAACAGTTAAGTTGATGCTAAGTGATTGACAAATACTAAAAATAGATATAAAATGAATAAGCGCGATATAGTAAAGTAGTAAAAATAAGTGATAGAACTACTTTTAGTTCTATTTTTTTAAACTAGTAATATAATTAATTGTGAAATAATTGTGAAAATGATTGACTTTAAATTATCATTATGATATTATTAAAACAGAATAAGAGAGACTCTGGAGGTGAACTATGAAAGACACGTATGTATTTGAGTATGTAAATGAAAATGAATTTAGAAAACTTGAAAGATCTATTAAAAAGTATAATATGCTTGCATACAAACAATTATATTTTCAGTATTATCCTGAACTTAAAAACGGTAAATTCTTAGGGAAGATAGTATCTGAAGACGAGGATAATGGTACAACAACTTATGAGTTAAAACTAACAACTGATGCGATGTTTTCTAAGGTTCATGGAGATATTAAGTTGTATTATATAGTTTATCATAAGGAAAAGATTGTTATGCTTGATAAGTTTGAACCGCTTGATATATTAAGTGAAGGTCATAACTCAGAACTTGTTACTTATAAAGGAGTTATGGTATCAAAGCAACACGCTGATAAAGATATGTTTAAGATTAATCTATTAAATATGATTCAAAAATAATTTATTTTTGAATTTTTTTCTTTTCCTAATGTCAATAGTTTTTGAAAATGTCTCAAAAAAATCTAAACATTAACGGGAAAA
>CAMVLU010000029.1 GCA_947168405.1 uncultured Clostridia bacterium | reverse complement strand
CTTGAAGAAAAGAATATTCTTTATAATCAAGAGTGTAAGAGAATAAAAGAATATCCATTTGATTCTGATAGAAAAATGATGAGTACTATAAATGAAATAAGTGGGAATACTTATTCATTTACTAAAGGTAGTCTAGATTCTATTTTAAGTAGATGTTCTAAATATTTAGTTAATAATAAAGTAAATAAACTAACAAATGAAATAAAAGATGAAATACTAAATATAGAAAAAGAGCAGTCAGAAAAATCTTTAAGATTACTTGCTTTTGCTTATAAAGATAATGATATTAATAAACCTGAAGAAGATATGATTTTTATTGGATTAATTGGCATGATGGATCCACCAAGAGATAACGTTTTAAATTCAATTGAAACATGTAATAAATCAGGTATTAGAACAATAATGATTACAGGAGATAGTATCAATACAGCTCGTGCGATTGCTAAAGATGTTGGTATTATTGATGATGATTCTAAGGCTATAGAAGGTAAATTAATTGAAAAAATGAGTGATAGTGAGTTAATGGATGCAGTACTAAAGTATCAAGTGTATGCTAGAATTACTCCAAGTTCTAAACTTAGAATAGTTGAATCATTACAACGCCATGGATTAGTAGTTGCAATGACCGGAGATGGAGTAAACGATGCCCCAGCAATACAAAAAGCAGATATTGGAATTGGTATGGGAATAACAGGAACAGAAGTTGTAAAAAAAGTTGCCGATTGTATTTTAGTTGATGATAGTTTTTCCACTATTGTAGATGGTGTAGAAGAGGGTAGAAGAATAACTTCTAATATAAAGAAAGTAATGTTATATTTACTTGCCGGAAATATAGTTGAAGTAATACTTGTATTTATATCAATGTTACTTAATATGGAAATGTTTACTACATTACAATTATTATGGATTAATCTTGTTACTGATTCAATACCAGCTATAATGTTAGCATTTGAAAAGCCAGATAAAGATACAATGAGTAATCAATATAATAGAGGAAAACAGACTTTCTTTACACCATTTCTAATATCAAAAATAGTAGTAAGTGCTTTATTTAAATCTATTATTATGATTATAATGTTTATATACTATTCTAAGAATTATGATGTAAATATGGCGGGTTCTTTAATGTTTATCTATTTAGTCGCTAATGAATTATTATATGCATTCTCTTGTAGAAATTTAAAACACTCAGTAATTAATAAATCATTTTTTAGTAATACTAGATTAACAATTGGAGTAGGTATTATTGTTTTAGTGCAAATAATTATACTTACATCAGGATTATCACAATTTTTCATAGTTGGTGGCATTAGTATTAATCATATACTTATTACGCTGTTAATATGCTTAATAGTATTTATAATTGGTGAGTTTGCAAAACCATTATATGTTAAGCTATTTAAAGATTATAAGGAGGAAAAATGAACAAACTAAGTATTAAAATTATTGGAACACTTATTGTAGTTGTATTTTTCTTTGTTCTTGCACTAAACATCTTACCTAATACTAGCACTCTAAGTAATAATTCAGTTATACCAAGTGATAGTACTGAGAATAATACTGCTATTAATAAAGATAACAGTGCAAAGATTATTTCATTAAATATAGAAAATGATAAATTAAAAATAGTATTTGATAATGAAGTAAGTGAATACTGTATTAAAACTACAAAGACCAAACCAACTATAAATAATATTTGCTTTAAAAAGATTCAAAATAATACAGTATATACATCTATATATAAGTATAAAAAGTATTATATCTGGACAAAGGATTATAATGGCAATATAAGTAATTATATTAGTACAGAGAGTAAAAATATGAGCAAATAGTTATGATTATATAGAAAATAGCATATACGTTTTTGAAATTGAATTTCGAAAATGTTGGCAGATTTAGATTTATATAATAATATTCGTTTGGAGAGATACTATGATAAAGGACTTAATTAATAAAGCAAAAAAAGATAAACGAGTTGATATTGATTGTGTAATTAATAACAATATCCATATGTTTAAAGCTACAGGAAATAATAAAAATGAAAATGCAATATTATATGTTCATGGATTGGGAGCAAATAAAAATTGGATTACTAGGTTTTACAGACAATTATTAGATAATAATATTGATGTATATAGTATTGATTTAGTTAGTCATGGTAATGATATTACTTCATTTAAAAAATTTAATGTAACAAATTGTGTTCAATATATTAAAAATACATTAGATTATTTAAAAGATAATTATAAGGAGTTATATTTATTTGGTTCGAGTTATGGAGGTTTTGTTATTTTAAATGCTTATAATGAAGTAATTAATTACGTTGAGAACATATATTTAATGTGTCCTGCTATTAATTTTTGTGAAATTATGGAAGAAAAAGTTGGAGGATTGAATATTGATTATTATAATAATTATGATTTTTTACCTTTATATAATAATATAAAAATATATAAAAACGCATATAAAGAATTTAAAAGTGGTGATGAATTTATTAAACGTAATAAATTTAAAAAAGTATTTATTATTCAAGGAGATAATGATACAACAGTAAATGTTAATAATATAATAAAATTTTGTAATGACAATAACCTGAAATATAAAATAATAAATAACGGAAAACACGAATTATATGGTTATGATAGTGAAATAATAGAATTTATACTAAATAATTAGGTTGTTTATGAATGTATTTAAAGTTGACTTTAATGATAAAAAATATAATTTATCTATGAGATAATAAATGTATTAGATACTATTCTTATTTAGATTTTATCAAATTTAAAACTAGTTATATAATTGATGAGTGATGATTTAAATTGAAATTTTTAAATAAATAATAATAGTTTTTATAAAGAGATTTAAGTTATAGATAGATTAATAGAAAAATAAAAGCAAAGCCCACACAAGCTTTGCTTTATTATATATAACTAATTAATTCGATTCATATCTATAATATCTTTTAAATGATTATAAATTCTATCTACTTCATCTTTATTTCCTTCAATAGCTATCACTCTCATTATTGGTTTAGAATAATCATCAATTTCAAACGTAACATTTTGCTTCTTATATACTAAACGTTTGCGAATTAACTCTTTTTTGTTATTTAAATCTAAGATATTAATTAATGAATCTACAAACTCTCTATTATCATCTGTGATTATTAAATCTTTTGACTCACGACTAATTTTAAGTGTAGAATCACTTATATTATCATCTTTAAAATTAAGAATTTCACTTATACTATCTTTATAAGTATTTTTAGTAATTCTTGCCATTACTTTTCCACCATTTTTATAAAGCGTTCTAACTTGTTCATATTCATTAACTAAATCATAATTATTATTTTTACAATAATTAACAAAAGGTTTTATATCCTTTACTTTAAAACTATATTCGTATTCTTCATTCATTTTCTCTTTTCCTTTCTTAAAATAATTGTACCAAATAGGTAGTTGTTTCACAATATTTTATATTAAATTTTAATACTAGTATATAAAAATAATGAAAAATATTGTATAATTATATTATTGTAAGGTAGGTGATGATAGTGGCAATAAACTTAATATCTGATAGTCAAATATATTTTAATCTAAAAAGGACTGCAGCTAAAGGATTAATTTCTTTATTAGATAAAAATAAATTACATAATCTTGCATTGAAATATTTTAAAGCAAAGGATGAATTTGGTAATACTATAGGATATATGTGTCCTTATAGCGGAAAAATAATTCATAATCCAAAAGATATTGTTTTAGAACATATAATTCCAGTTGATTCGAATGGAGGTACTGTCTTATTTAATTGTATTCCAACATCTAGTGAAGTAAATAAATTAAGTGAAAAAGGGGCAAAACATTTAATATCTTGGTGGAAGGATAGTAATTATTGGGATACAACTGCTCCAAAAAGATTAGAAAGCATAGTTAATTACATGTTAGATGCATATGATATTGTTTTTAAAGAATATACTCTAGATGAAGTAGAAGAATCCTATTTAAATATAGAAGGCATTAATAATGATATTGATAACAATTCTGATTTATCTGTAGATGAAAGAAAAGAATTTAAAGAATTAAAGGAACAAGCAAAAAGTAATGGTATAACATCATATTTAGGATTTATATTAGATTGTATAAATGAACTTGAAAGAAATAACATTAATACAGAAAATATAAGAAAAAGATTACAATCACTATCAGATAAAAATATATTCAAAGATGTAAATAAATATGAAATGTATCAAAACATTATTCAAAGAGTAATTAAAGAATCATTAGTTAATGATAATAATAAATACTTAACTTATTCATTAAATATTGATATAAAGAAATTAATGAATTCTATTAATTTAGATAATGAAAATGATATTTATAGTGAAATTAGAAATAGAATAAGTTATATAATTAATATATTAAATCAAAACAATATATCATTAATAGATTATTATGATAATTTAAGAGACATAAAAGATATAGATATATTATATAAAGATATTAATTCTTTAACTGAAGAAGATATTAATAATTTTATTGCTAATTGTATAATTGGGCATAAAACTAAAATTAAAATATTTATAGAAATGATAAAAAGGGCGAAAAGTAAAGAAGAACTATCAAAAATTTTTAATCAAAGAACAAACAAACTCTTTACTACCTATAAAAAAGATGGAAATGGTAATTATATTGAAGATAAAACTTATGGGGAAATTGGTCAATTTTGGAGTCATAATAAAGAACAGATACAACCCATTTTAGATAAAATAATAGAAGACGATACTGTATTAAGAGATAAACTTGATGATTATTATATAAATACTTTTAGTGGCCAAACAAGTGTAGAAGGTAAGCAAAGAAGAATCAATATATTTATAGAAATGATAAAAAGAGCGAAAAGTAAAGAAGAACTATCAGAAATTTTTAAGCAGGGAACAAGCAAACCTTTTACGACATACAAAAAAGATGGAAATGGTAATTATATTGAAGATAAAACTTATGGGGAAATTGGTTACTTTTGGAACTCTAATAAAGAACAGATACAGCCTATTTTAGAAAAAATAATGGAAGACGATACTGTATTAAGAGATAAACTTGATAATTACTATATGAATACTAGAAGTGGCCAAACAAGTGTAGAAGGTAATCAAAGAAGAATCAATATATTTATAGAAATGATAAAAAGAGCGAAAAGTAAAGAAGAACTATCAAAAATTTTTAAGGATAGAGCAAATAAACCTTTTACGACATACAAAAAAGATGTAACTGGAAATTATATTGAAGATAAAACTTATGGGAAAATTGGTAAATTTTGGAGAAATAATAAAGAACAGATACAACCCATTTTAGAAAAAATAATGGAAGATGATACTGTATTAAGAGATAAACTCGATGATTATTATATGAATACCAAAAGTGGCCAAACAAGTGTAGAAGGTAAGCAAAGAAGAATCAATATATTTATAGAAATGTTAAAAAGAGCGAAAAGCAATGAAGAACTATCAGAAATTTTTAAGGGTGGAATAAATAAACCTTTTACGACATACAAAAAAGATGCAAATGGTAACTATATCGAAGATAAAACTTATGGGAAAATTGGTCAATTTTGGAACTCTAATAAAGAACAGATACAACCCATTTTAGAAAAAATAATGGAAGACGATACTGTATTAAAAGATAAACTCGATGATTATTATATAAATACTTTTAGTGGCCAAAACAGTATAGAAGGTAAACAAAGAAGAATCAATATATTTATAGAAATGATAAAAAATGCGAAAAGCAAAGAAGAACTATTAGAAATTTTTAAGACTGGAACAAACAAACCTTTTACGACATACAAAAAAGATGCAAATGGAAATTATATCGAAGATAAAACTTATGGGGAAATTGGTCGCTTTTGGAGCACTAATAAAGATAAAAATATCATTCCACAATTATTTTTTACTGAAAAATATTTAAGTAGTGAATATGATACAGCTAGAAAGAGAGTAATGGATTATCTAAATTCATTAAGAACAAAAAGGAAGCTTCCTGAGTTTAGAACAATTAACGAATATATTGATACCTTAGATAAAAAGAAAAAAGAAGTAAAGGTATTGATAGAATTAAGGGATTCTTTACTATCTAGAAAAGAACAATTAGTCATAGAAAATGAAAGTTTAAAAGAACAATTAAATACTTCTTATGGGAGGGCTATGTAATATGAATGATAAAATTATTGAATTAAAGGAATATAAAAATATAATTGAAAATAAAAAAGAATTAGATAATAAAGGAAAAACTGTTGATGATTTATCGTTAGAAGAATTAGAAGATGTAAGTAATTTATATCAAAATGAAGTTTCTAAATTATCACAAGAAGTAAGTATATTAGAAAAGGAAAATAAAAAGCTTAAAGTGTTGAAAGGATATGATGTTTAATGCCAGAAGAAGTATATAATAATTTAATAGAATATGGATTTTCTAATGAAGAACTAGATAATTTTCAAGAAGAAAATGAAAAGATGTTTTTTGCTAGTATTGATGTTGTTAAGCACAATATTTCTTTTTTGGAAGGCTTGGGATTAAATAAAGAAGATATTATTAATACATTTAGATTAAATCCTTTTATGATTACTGTTGGTAATAATAGAATTACTGCTTTAAATAAAATATATTATGAAGTATTAGGCTTTAATAATGATGATATAAAGAGTTTAATACTTAAAAATGCTGATTTATATACTGCAAGTCCTATTGAACTTGAAAAGAATATTAATTATTTAAAAGATAAGAAATGTAATATAGATATGATTAAAAAGTTTATCATGGATAATCCTAAGGTAGTTAATGCTTATTTAGATGAATTTAAGAAGATGGTTAGTTTTAAGTATTAGGGGTGATATAATGAGTAATGATTTATATAATAAAAGAAAAGAAGAATTTAAGAGTTATGTTTTAGATAATCATGTATTACCTAGAGTATGGAAAGTAAGATTTAGTGATAATACTGATATGAGGTTATGGTTTAATAAAATATTAAAACTAGATGAATTTAAGAGTTTTATTAATGAGATAGATGTTATATTAAATAATTATGATTCTAAAATACTTAATGATAGTGAAAAGGAAGATGAGTTTTTAAACTATATTCATAGTCATAATCAAATACCTTTATATGGACAAGCTTATTTTTCTGATAATGATGAGATGCATTCTTGGTATTTAAGTTATAGAAATAATAATAGAGATTATGAAACTATAGTTCATGATAGCTTATCTGAATATAGGAATTTGGATTTAGCTGAAATTTGGTCGTTTATAAGAGATGAATTTATAAGTATAATAAAGACATTAAAAAGAATACCTAATCATGGAGAATTTATTATTAGGGATGGTATTGATGTAAGAGTTATTTATGATAAATTAGTATCTTTTGATCCAGAAACTACTGAAAAACTTTTATTGCACTTACAAACATATAAGAAAAATCAATTATCTTTTGATGATAGAATAGGTGAGTTTTTGGAATGCGTATCTAGTTTAGGTTATATACCTTATATACAAGAGTCTAGATTTTCAGATGGAACTGATATGTTTACTTGGTATGATAAATATAAAAATATAGTTACTAATCTAGAGAGTGAAGTAAGTGCTAGAATTAGTGTTGAACCACCAAAAAAGAAAGTTAATATATATCTTATTCCTAATTTTAGAAATACTGGAGGTAATTTTTATACAGTATGTTCTAATGTTGGAGAAAGATTAGATTTATCGCAAGTATCATCTTTTAAAGAAGCAAAAAAACTAGATGACAGTTTAGTAAAACGTGGAGGGGTTATTTTAAAACGTGATGAAGAGATTGATAGTGTTGATTTTACGAAAGGAAAGTCTAAATAATGAAGATTAATGCAATAGATGAAAGTGGTAAATTGAAAGAATATGATGTTATATTAACTTACCATAGTGATGAATATAATAAAGATTATATTGTATATACAGATAATATTTATAATTCAAATAATGAGTTACAAATATATATTAATGAGTATAATAAAGATGGTGTAGAAGATACTGTTAAAGATATTACTGATACAAATGAATATAATAAAATTAAATCTGAGATTGATAAGATATTAGTAAATATGAAAAATGAGTCAGATATACTTAATGAAATTGAATAACAATAGCTTTATAGAAGGCAAAAACACAACATGGATTAATCCAGCGATACTCCCAGAAACACTTAATATATCAACTGAAATGGCTAATAAAGTTGCAAGAGATTATAATGCTGAAATATTATCGATGTCTAAAAATAAACAAAGGTAAGAATAATTCCTTAAATAATGGTTAAAATATTATTAATCATTATTTTTATTATAACCAATTTTTTCTTAATTATAATTTTATAAATAAAAAATTTTTTAAAGATAATAATAATTATGTAGTCTGTTGATAGGAGGATTTATATGTTTTATAAAAAAAACGTATATAAACTTTTATTATTCCTTCTTCTAATACCACTCAGGCTATATGCATATTCAGACTATATAATTGCTAGTGGAGAGAATATTGGTATTAAACTTATTAGTGATGGTATTATTATTGTTGGTACTTATGATGTAGATGGTACTAGTCCTGCTACTAATGCTGGTTTGAAAGTCGGAGATATTATTGAGAAAGTAGATGATGCTAAAGTTAATAGTATTGATGATATGGTAAGTAAAATTAATGAATCTAGAAGTGATGAAGTTAATATTACTTATAAGAGAAATAATGATATTAAGAATACCTCTTTAGCGCTTGATAGAAATGGTTCTAATGTTAAAACAGGTTTATATGTAAAAGATTCTATTACTGGTATTGGTACCCTTACGTACATTGATCCTAAGACTAAAATATTTGGTGCGTTAGGGCATGAGATCATGGAAAATTCTACCAAAAAAATATTGGATATTAATGGTGGTACAATATTCCCCTCTACTGTAACAGGTATTGTTAAATCAGGTGATGGAGTGCCAGGTGAAAAGAATGCAACATTTGATTTAAGTAAGACCGATGGTAATGTTAAAGAAAATACTAATAAAGGTATATTTGGTGAGTATATAAGTGATATTGATGATAATAAACTATATAAAGTTGTAGATTATAAAGATGTTAACTTAGGTAAAGCCAAAATAAAAACAGTATTAACTGGTAGCGAAGTAGGGGAGTATGATATAAATATTATTAGTGTTACTAATAGTGATAAAATTAAAAATATAGTTTTTGAAATAACTGATAAAGAATTATTAGATAAAACTAATGGTATTATTCAAGGTATGAGTGGTAGTCCTATTATTCAAGGCGATAATATAGTTGGTGCAGTAACACACGTAGTAATTGATAATCCTTTAAAAGGTTATGGAATACTTATAACTAACATGTTAGAAGAAGGCGAAAATTAGAATGCTTAATTGCATTCTTTTTAAATTTTACTTGACTATTAATGAATATAGTGTATAATAATTATTGAAAAGAAGATAATATAAAGTATTTTAAAGAACTGGTATATATAATATAAACAATATAAAACGTTTATAGAATTGTTGCAAATTTTATTTTTAATATTGCGTAAAGGAGTTTTATTTATGAAAAATGAAATTATTTTATTTGAAGATCAAAATGTTAAACTTGAGGTTAACATCGCGAGTGATACTGTATGGTTAAATGCAGAACAAATGTCTAAATTATTTGATAGAGACTACAAAACAATTAGAAAACATATTAATAATGCGTTACATGAAGAATTAGATTCTTCAACTGTCGCAAAATTTGCGACAGTTCAAAAAGAAGGTACTAGAGAAGTTACACGTAATACCCAATACTACAATCTAGATGTAATTATTAGTGTTGGATATCGTGTAAAGTCTAAAAAAGGTATTATATTTAGACGCTGGGCAAATAAAGTCTTGAAAGATTATCTGTTAAAAGGATATGCAGCAAATCAAAAAAGGTTAGACTATCTTGAAAAGACAGTTAAACTTATTGATATTGCAGGTAGAATTGATACTGAGTTAAAGGGAAGTGAAGCACAAGATATTATTAAAGTAATTAATAATTATTCTAATGCTTTAAATCTACTTGATGACTATGATCATAAAAGAGTTAATAAGCCTAAAGGCACTAAAAATAACATTAAAGTTACTTATGAAGACTGTATAGATATAGTTAGTAAACTTAAATTTAATTCTGATAGTGATTTATTTGCATTAGAAAGAAATGAAGGTTTAAAATCAATTATAGGTGCGATATATCAATCATATGATAGAGTTGACTTATATCCTACAATAGAGGAAAAAGCTGCTAATTTTCTATATTTAATTACTAAAAATCATACATTTATTGATGGTAATAAAAGAATTGCAGCTACATTATTTATCTATTTTCTAGAAGTAAATAGTATTCTGTATAAAGATAATAGACAAGTTATAGATAACAATACACTTGTTGCGCTTACTTTACTAATTGCTCAGTCTAATCCTAAAGAAAAGGATATTCTTGTAGACTTAGTAATGAACTTTTTAAATGAAGACTAAACTTGAATGCATAAGCATTCTTTTTAGTTATACTTGATTTATGTTTTAAAATAAGTATAATATTTGTATTGAAGGGAGTATTATATGAAAGATTATGAAATTGAATATAAAAAAGCTGAATTAGAGAAGGATTATATTAGGATTGGTAGTGCGATGGTTATGTGCGCGGCTTTTGCAATTGGAATACCAATTCTTTCATATCGCAGTTGTACTAGTGAAACTAACTATATAAACTGGGACTCAATAAAGAAAAGTTCTATAGTTATTACCCAAGATGATAAGTTAACTAATTATCATATTATAAGTAAAAACGAAGATAATATATATCACGATATAATTAATAATTATGATATTAATCCAGATACTATTGTATATACAATTGATACTGCATCTTACCTAGTTAACATAGATGGTGTAAAAGATAGTTATTCTAAAGAAGAATTAAAGGAAATATTAAAACAGTTTAGTATGAATCAAGAATATACTGTATCAGATGAAACTATTAAAGTATTAATTAAAGAAAAATAGTTTTATAGCTATTTTGTTTTTATTTAAAACATGATACAATATTTATGGTGAGTGATATGTATGACTATATTATTGTAGGAGGTGGCATATACGGTTTATTATTAGCTTATAAATTATCTAGAGAAAAAGATAAAATAATGCTAGTTGATAAAAAAGATATTATAAAGAATAATAAGCTTAATTATATGGTTATCACTCAAAATAGTTATAATTTACTTAATAGTATTACTGATAATATAGATGATTATATTACTAAAAAACTAGATAGTGTATTAATTAATAATCAAGTATATCATACTAAAAGATGTATTTTAAATGTTAAGAAGTTAAAAGAAAAATTAATAGAACTTTGTAAAAAGAATAAAGTTAAAATAGCTGATAAAACTAGTATTGATAAATATATTTTTAAGAATAATGAGATAGTTATTAATTCTAAGAAATATAATTATAAATATTTAATTGGTGCGGATGGTACTTTATCTGAAGTTAGAATGAATAAGGTAAGAAGTATTCAAAGATTTAAAGTATCAGTTATACTTAAAAGTAAGAATAGTAATAATTATAAAGTATTATATAACAGGAAGAATAAACTATATGAAGAATGTACAAGCACTAGAAATAATAATATAATTAGAATTATTGGTAATAAAAAGAAAAATAATCTTTTTACTGAGTTAGAAAATATTAAAAATAATTATAGTATAACATCTAAGAGCATTAATACATATCTAATACCTAATGGAGACTTATTAATAAAAAGTGATAATATATATTTTATAGGAGATGCAGCTGGTATAATTAATCCGCTAACTAATCTTACAATGGATTATAATCTTGATTTAATTAATAAGATTCCTAATATAAATAATAAAGATATTAAAAGAATAAAAAGGAAGATTAAATTTAATTTGGTAGTAAGTAAATTAATATATTTACCTATTATAAATAAATTAGTTTTAAAACTAATTAAGAAAATATGTAAGGAGGACATATGTTAAAAGAATTTAAAGAGTTTATCTCAAAAGGAAATGTTTTGGATCTTGCTGTTGGTGTTGTTATGGGAAGTGCTTTCTCTGGAATTGTTACTTCACTTGTTAATGACATCATTATGCCACTTGTTGGACTACTAATAGGAGGAATTGATTTTTCAGGAATGAAAGCTACTGTAGGTGAGGCTTCAATTGCTTATGGTAATTTCATTCAAAATATTGTAAACTTCTTAATTATCGCAATGTCTATATTTGTATTTATCAAATTTATTAATAGATTATCTAAGAAAGTTAAGAAAGAAGAAGAAAAAAAAGAAGCTGAAGAGAAAGTTGATCCACAAACAAAACTACTTGAAGAAATTAGAGATGAACTTAAAAAAAGTAACAAAAAAAACGCTAAATAAAAAGCGTTTTTTATCTATTTGGGAATAATGATAAAACAAACATTCCAATCATTGCAATTAGAAATATAATAATCATTACTTTTTGTACTACTTTACTCATTGTTCACCTTCCTCAATATCAAATAATCTACTAACAATTATAATATAAATTTAATTAAAATGGAATATTTTTATATTTAGTTAATAGTATTTATTGGGTGATAATATGGACAAACTAAAAAAAATAATAAAGTATGATAAAAAAATTATGACATTTCTAAATGTAATAGCTATAGTAGGTATTATTGCTGGTAGTATTTTTATGATTGTACTTAGTAAAAATGATAAAGATGTAGTACTTAATTCAATTAAAGATTTCTTTGATAAATTAACTAATAATAAATTTAACTTCATAGGAACTTTAAAAAACACTGCACTAAGTAACTTATTATTTTCATTTATAATTTGGGTTATAGGTATATCTGTTGTAGGAGTATTAATAGTTATATTTATTATATTCTATAAATCATTTACGCTAGGTTTTACTATATCTTCAATTATATATACATATTCTATTAAAGGAACCTTACTTGCACTTATTTATGTATTTCCTCATATGGTAATAAATTTACTAATATTACTTTATTTAAGCTCTTATTCAATTAAATTATCAATTATATTAATTAAATCTATTTTAAAGAAAGATAATCTTAATTTTAAATCATTTATCAATAACTATTCAAAAGTATTTTTAATATCTATTGTGTTTCTAATTATAACTTCTTTATATGAATCATTTATCGCTCCTATTATATTGCGTTATTTTGCTCAACTTTTAATTTAACTGATATTGTGGTATAATATTTTTGTCGTTTAGGGGGATTTATGAAGAAAATATATAAAGCAAATGTTATGATATATGATGAATATAATAAAAATGGAAATTATGAAAAAATAATTGTAGAAGAAATTATAAAAGGTTATGTTTATAAGGAATTAATTACTGGATATAAGATTAATGCATTATACTTAAATCCAGTAACAATTAAAGCAATTATGCATGATGCGGTATTAGGAATTGATGAACCAGAAAAATATGTTAGTGATGAAATTAATAAAAATGGTTCTGCGATTCTTCTTAGTCTTAGTGATTTATCAAAAAATGATTTATCTAGACATTTATATCCTGTTAGAAATCGTGCGGAATTAATAAATTATATGAATGAATTTCCAAACACTAAATTCTTTAATAAATATAAACATTTAGTAGATAATAATAAAATCAAAGTAAAGAAGTGATGATATGAAAAATAATGGTAAAAAAGTAGTTATAGGTATGAGTGGGGGAGTAGATAGTAGTGTTGCTGCTATTCTTTTAAAAAAAGAAGGTTATGAAGTAATAGGGTTATTTATGCGTAATTGGGATGCAGGAGTTAATAATGATATTTTAGGTAACCCTACACTTAATAACAACATCTGTCCTCAGGAACAGGACTATAATGATGCAATAGAGGTATGTAAAAAGTTAGATATTCCTCTTAAAAGAGTTGATTTTGTAAAAGAATATTGGGATTATGTATTTACTTACTTTTTAGATGAATTAAAACTTGGTAGAACTCCTAATCCTGATATTATGTGTAATAAATATATTAAGTTTGATATGTTTTTAAAAGAAGCGGAGAAATTAGGAGCAGATTATGTAGCTACTGGACACTATGCAAGATTAAAAGATGGTAAGTTACTTAGGGGAATAGATGATAATAAAGATCAAACTTACTTCTTATCTCAAGTACCTAAAGAAAAACTTAATAAAATATTATTTCCAATTGGTGATTTAAAGAAAGATGAAGTTAGAAAGATTGCTTTAGAATATGATTTAATTACTGCTAAGAAGAAAGATTCTACTGGTATTTGCTTTATAGGTGAACGTAATTTTAAAGAGTTTTTATCTAATTATTTGCCTAATATACCAGGTAACATTGTAAATATTGATTCTAACGAAGTAATTGGCAAACATATAGGTTTAATGTATTACACAATTGGACAGAGAAGGGGACTTAATCTAGGTGGAAATAAAGATAGAGGATTTGTTGTAGGTAAGGATTTAGAAAAAAATATATTATATGTATCATTTGGTGATGAATCTAAATACTTAGTAAGTGATTCTTGTATCGTTGATAATATAAATTGGTTTAGCACAAATAAAGATATTACTAAGTGTACTGCTAAATTCAGATATCGTCAGAAAGATAATCCAGTTGAACTTATTTGGCATGATGATTATATCGAGGTTATATATAAACAAGGAGTTAAGGCAGTTACACCAGGACAAGCTTGTGTTTTTTATAAAGATGATGAGTGCCTTGGTGGTGGAATTATAAAAGAAGTAAGAAAAGATAATCAAAAATTATGGTATTTATAATGGTGGTGTGATATGAATATTCTGGATTTACTTAAAAAATATGAAAGTAATGACTCAATTAACTATCTAATAAGAGTATTTGGTAGTGAAAAATTTATAAATGACATATTTACTAATACTCAGGGTATAAAGTATGCTATTGATAATATGAATTTAGACTATAAAACTTATGAAATATTTCATAATGTATATATAAAAATTCAAAATGATAATACAATAAATAACACAATATTAAATTGTCTTATAATATTAGATTCATATTATGAAGGTTTAAATAAATCTATCGTAATTGCTAAAGAAGTTAAGAAGAACTCTATAAAACTAGAACACAGCGATATTGTATTTAAACTTGATGAAAGAATTAGAGGTATGTATAGAATTTATAATCTTCCTATTGATTATAAATTCTATAACACTGCAATTGATGTTAGTAATGATATTAAAGAATACTCTTTGAATAAACAATATAATTTAGAATCTGCAACTGACTATAAACAAGGGTTTAACTCAGTTACTGTCATCACTCCAACACAAACTATTTCAAGATTTAATGATAAATCTGTAAACGGATTAACTGGTTCAGGACATCATGATCCAAATTTTGACCAAATAATAGAAGCGGTATACGGAAGAAAGATTCTAAATAGTAAAACAGGACAAGATATATTAATTAAACATGTTGCTCAAATTGGTACTAATAATCAGATTGAATTTAAAATACTAATTGATATGCCTTATGTTATTAATTCTACTCAATTTGAATCTCTAAGAAATCTTAATGAAGAAATTAAAAGTATAGAGGCAAAAACCGGAATTATCTTTGAGATAAACACATCATTAACCGACTATGAAAATAGAGAATTCATTATACCAGTAGAAAATAAAGCAAACCTTGATGAAGTACTGAATATAGTTACAATAGATGATATGAAAGAGGAAAAATATAAAGAAGTTTGTTTTTTAGGTTATTCAAATTTAGAAAATCATTATAATGATATAAAATATACTAAATAAATCTTAGTAAGGAATTTGCTAAGATTTTTCTTTACATACTATTGACAAAAAATACAGATATGATAAAATTATA
>CAMVLU010000028.1 GCA_947168405.1 uncultured Clostridia bacterium | reverse complement strand
ATTATAGAGCTAATAATAAATATAATAAAAATATTTCTATAAATGAAGGAATAGGCTTTGATAAAGAAGGTAATGAAATAACTATACTAGATATATTAAAATCAGATAAACCAGATTTTGCTTTAGATTTATATGAAAAAGAAAATATTAAATTATTAAGTACTTATTTTAATGTTTTAAAAAAACAAGAAAAAGAAATACTGGGATATAGATATGGTTTAAATAATCAGGAAGAATTAACTCAAAAAGAAATAGCAAAAAAACTAAATATTTCAAGAAGTTACGTATCACGTATAGAAAAAAGAGCCTTAACTAAATTATTAAGAGAATATATAATAAATAAAAAAGATTGAAAAATCTTTTTTTATTGTTTTTCAATCAATTCATTTTTTACAATATAAGCAATATCTTTATCGCTTATATTAAGAGTTTTAATTAATTTTCTAAATGTTTTTATACTTGGGTTGTTTTCACCATTTTCAATTCTTTGTAAAGATCTTGTAGAAATATCTATCATTTCACTTAACTCTTCTTGTGTATAGTTCATCTTCTCCCTATAGCTTTTAAACAATTTTACCACCCAGATTTATTATGTCATTTTAATAAAATCCTAACCACGACAAATTATGACATATATAATATTATAAAAATTCATGTAGCTGATTTAACAAATTGGTTAGTTGCAGATTCGACTCCAAATCATCAAAAGGGAATTATAATTTGGAATTACGAAGATTCCACAGGATATAAATATCTTGAATTAACATATTCTCAAAAATCTTACATTTAGATACAAATAATAAGGCAGTAAATAAAACAAATAATACTTTTACTCTATCAGATGCTCTGCAATAAACAAATGGAACAATACCAAGTGGTACAAAATAAGTCAAAGAACTTATGGAAATACTTGGAATTATTCTAAACTTAGTAATAATACAATTACAATATCTTTTGCAATATATAAAACACCAACTCCTATAATGGGAATAAATGCTAATTATTTTCTTGATGATACAAAATTAGAGCTGGTTCAAAATTTGTTAGATTTGCTATTATTTTTAATCGTACAAATACACCAGATACAACCACTTATATGAAGAACTTTTATATAAGGAAAGTAAATGAATAAAAAATAATTAAATTAATTACTAAAAATCTATCAATCTATGTTATTATATAGATGAGGGATTTTTTTATGATAATAACTAGTTTAGAAAATAATAAAATTAAAAAGTATTTAAAATTAAAAAATAAGAAAAATCGTGATGAAGATAAATTATTTATTGTTGAAGGAGAACATTTAGTAGAAGAAGCAATAAAAAATGATTTATTATTTGATTTATTAGTAGTTGAAAATTATGAATGTAAAATAGATTTTCCTTATACTATAGTTAGTAATTCTATTATGAAAAAATTAAGTGATATGGAGAGTATTCCTAAAGTAATTGGTATTGTTAAGATGAAAGAAAGTAATAATACTTTTGGAAATCATATCTTAATTCTTGATGATATACAAGATCCAGGTAATTTAGGAACTATTATTAGAAGTAGTGTTGCTTTTAATGTAACTGATATTATTTTAGGACTTGGATGTGTAGATTTATATAATGATAAAGTAATTCGTTCTACTCAAGGATTGATGTTTAATATTAATATAGTAAGATGTGATATTAAAGAATTAATTCTTGATTTAAAAAATAAAGGTTATTTAATACTAGGTACTAATGTTTTAGATGGAGAGGACGTTAGTACAATAGTTACTTCTAAATATGCTCTTGTGATGGGTAATGAAGGAAATGGTGTTAAAACTGAAATACAAGAATTATGCGATAAAAATATTTATATTGAAATGAATGATAATTGTGAATCATTAAATGTAGGTGTTGCAACTAGTATTATTTTATATGAATTAAATAGGTGAAGTATGAAAAAAATATATATTGGAACATATGTAAATACACATGGTATTAAAGGAGAAATTAGAATTAAATCAGTCTTTAAATATAAAGATAAAGTTTTTATTGTAGGTAATACTATTTATATAAATGATAAAGAATTTGTTATTAATAGTTATCGTGTTCATAAAGGGTATGATATGATAACTTTAAAAGGAATTGATAATATAAATGATATAATTGAATTAAAAGGTAACGATGTTTATATTGATTATAATAGTATTAATTTATCTAAAGATGAATATTTAGATGAAGATTTATTAAATTGTAAAGTATATATGAAAAAAATAGAAAAAGGAATCGTAACTGGTTATAAATATTTTAATAATAATAAAAAGATATTAGTAGTTGATAAGAATAAGATGGTTCCTTTTGAACTTATTAAAAATATTGATTTAGATAATAAAAAAATATTATTAGAGGAGGTAGATGGTTTACTATGAAAATAGATATTTTAAGTTTATTTCCTAATATGTTTGATGGAGTATTTACGGAATCTATTATTAAAAGAGCTATTGAAAAAGGAATAGTAGATATAAAAATTCATAATTTTAGAGATTATAGTAAAGATATTCATTCTTCTGTAGATGATACGCCTTTTGGTGGTGGAGCAGGAATGGTTTTAATGTGTCAGCCAATTTTCGATTGTATAAAATCCTTAAAAACTGATGATAGTATTGTAATAATGTTAACACCTGATGGAGAAATATATAATCAAAAAAAAGCTATAGAATTATCTAAAAAGAAACATTTAATTTTTTTATGTGGTCATTACGAAGGATTTGATGAAAGAATTAGAAGTATATGTGATATGTTTATCAGTATAGGAGACTATGTATTAACTGGAGGAGAACTTGCTAGTATGGTTCTTGTTGATAGTATAACAAGACTTCTTGAAGGAGCAATTACGAAAGAAAGCTTAGATTCAGAATCTTTTTCTAATAATTTACTTGATTATCCAACATATACAAAACCTCGTGAATACGCGGGAATGGAAGTTCCTGAAGTATTATTATCCGGAGATCATAAGAAAATAGATGAATGGAGAAAGCTACAACAAATAGAAAAAACGAGAAAATTAAGACCGGATTTATTGGAGGATAAAGATGCAAAATAATCATTATTTAATTGTTAAAGAAAAAAATAAAAAAGAAATAGCTTATTTTGAATATGATAAATTAGATGGATTTAATATGACATCTAAAAACAAGAATATAAAATTAAAAGATGCAATTAATGTAAATAAAATGGTTATTGTTAATCCTAGTATGGTTGAAAAATTAATTGATAAAAAGATTAATATAAGAATGAGAAAACTAGTTAATTTAATTGTAAATATTTATGATTCAGATGATGATCCGGGTAGTTCTATGATGCAAGCTTTGAATGAAATAGAAAAATTTAAAAGAGAAATGATTAATAAATATTTAAATTATATGAATAAAAAGCAACTTTCTAATTTAGAAGATAAAATTAGAATGTTAGAATCTGAAGTTACAAAAAAATCTTATGTTATAAATGAAAATTCCATAGAAGAGGAAGTATATGAAACGAGAAAATCTAGGTAAAATAATTAGTATTATTCTTCTTTTATTTTGGTGTGGTTTAATATTTTATTTTTCTAATCAAGTTGGAAGTGTTTCAGAAGATAGTAGTAGTAGAATATTATTATTTTTAGATAATATCTTTAAAAGCAATTTAAATAATTCTACAGTAGCAACTTTTATAGTTAGAAAACTTGCTCATATGTTTTTATATTTTGTTTTATATATACTTTGTTTTTTTGTATCTTTTTATTATGATATTAAAAGAAATACTTTATTTGGTTTTCTATTTTGTTTTCTATATGCAGCAGGTGATGAAGTACATCAATTATTTATTTATGAAAGAAGTTTTGGAGTAACTGATATATTAATAGATTTATTTGGTTCTTTTTTAGGATATTTGTTTTTAAATGTAAAATGTATTAGATTTTTTGATTAATAGGACAAAAAAACATTCAAAAAATAATCTCCATCATACGATAAATTAGATAGGAGGTTATTATGTTTCAAGAAAGATGTTATGATAGAGATGTAGATGTTAATACTAATTTTTTTGCTGATAATATGACTAATAATATTGATGTTGATGTTGATGTAAATGATAATTTTAATATGAACAATAACATGAATACATTTCAACAAAGACCAATTGTTGAACCTATGCAAGAAAGATGTGTTAATAGAACGAT
Source organism: uncultured Clostridia bacterium (assembly GCA_947168405.1). Classification (GTDB taxonomy): domain Bacteria; phylum Bacillota_I; class Bacilli_A; order RF39; family UBA660; genus RUG591. Next base: position 12,068 of record CAMVLU010000028.1, on the reverse strand, counting down.
AGTGCATGAAGTTCAACATGTATGTCCAATTAGAACAAGAATCATAAATCATCATATATATAAACATACATATAGACCTGAATATTCTTGCTGCGAAGAAAATGTAGTAAGTAATGTTAATGAAGGCTCATGTTGTAATTATTAGGATACTTGGTATCCTTTTTTCTTGATTTTGTTTAAATAATTTGTTATTATATTCCCTCGGGTGAAAATAATGATTAATACAACTAAGCTTGATTTTGCAATAGAAGAGCAAAAAGCATTATTAAATAAAATAAAAAGTCATATGATAAAGATAGATAAATACAAAGAAGAAAATGATGAATTATATAGTAAATTATTAGAATTAAGAAAAGATGTTAGATATAATGTTTTGTTTTCATTATTAACATATTTATTATCATTTTTACTATTATATTATTTAAGACATTATATTACTTTAAATGCATTAGTAGATCTTTTATTTAAAATTATATTGTATGTTGTTCCTCATATAAATTGTTATTATCAAATGAATAACTTTACTTGTAATTATAAAGAGTTAAATGAAGTAAATAAAAAATATATTAAAGTTAGTAGAAATTTATTTACTGAAAAGTTTTTTTTAAATAATATTAAGTCTGATTATGAAAAAAATAAAATTAATATTTTCTTATTAAGAAAAGAGTTAGGATCAGTTATTAGTGTTGAAGATATTTCTCAAGAAATAGTAGAAGAAAAAAACAAAATTAAATTTTTAAATAAGAATTTACATTAAAGTAATAATTTGTTATAATAACATTGTTTTAGGAGTGTGTAGTATGAGAGATAAAATTGAAGTATTAATTGATGAAGAAAAATTACAATCAAGAATTAAAGAATTAGCAAAAGAAATTAAGAATGATTATGGTGATGAAGAAGTTGTTTTTGTAAGTGTTTTAAAAGGGGCAATTTTCTTTACAGTTGATTTAATGAAAGATTATGATGGAGATGCTATAATTGATGTTGTTAGAGTATCTAGTTACGTTGGAGAAAATTCAACAGGAATAATTGAATTAAAAGTTCCTTTAAAAGAAGAAAATGTTAAAGATAAAAATATAATTTTAGTTGAAGATATAGTTGATACAGGTAGAACATTTAATTATTTAGTAGATTATGTAAAACAAATGAATCCTAAAAGTATTAAAACTTGTGTAATGCTTGATAAACCAAGTAGAAGAGTAGTTGATTTTAAAGCTGATTATGTAGGGTTTTCAATTGAAGATTTATTTGTAGTTGGATATGGACTTGATTATGATGAAAATTATCGTAATTTACCATATATAGGATATATAAAAAATTAGTAAAAGACAAGAAAAAATCTTGTTTTTTTTTTTATAATAAGGTATACTTACTTATAGTAGGTGATGATATGAATAAAAAAGGTTTTGTTCTTGCAGAAACATTAGTGGTAACTGTATTTGTTTTATTAATTTTTACAATTCTTTATAATAGTGCAGTTCCATTATTAGGAAGATACCAACAATTATTAGATTATAATGATTTAGATGCAACCTATGATTTATATCATATTAGAAATTTATTAAAAAAAGATGATAGATTTAATACAATTGTTGGAAAAAATTTTGCTATATTAAAATGTTCAAAAAACAGTGGTGATAATACTAATATAGAAAATATTGGAGACTTTTCCGAATGTAACAACTTATTTGCTGCATTAGGAATTGAATATAGTACAGATATAGATATTAAAGATGAAGTAATTTATTTAAAAAAAACAGCAATAAGTCAAGTAAAAAATCATTCATTAGTTTCACAACAAATAAAAGATTATTTAGATTTTGTTGATTTACCAAATAATGCTTTAATTTTACAAAACGATGGAAAAGTATCTTATATAGATATAAATCCAAATAGAAGTTAATAAGGTGATAGTATGAAGAAAAAAGGATTTACATTAGTAGAATTATTAGGCGTAATAGTAGTTTTGATAATAGTTTTAGGGATGGCAGTTGTAGGATATATAAAAATACAAGAAGGAATAAAGAAAACATATTATCATAGTCAAGAAGAATCAATAATGTTGGCAGCAACAGAATTCTATAATTATAATGAAGCTAAAATACCCCAAATGTTTGGAGAAGCAGAAAAGGTAAGTTTACAAGAATTAATATCAAATGGATATATGGAAAATGTCTTAGATAGAAATAAAAAAGACTGTGATTTGGATAAAAGTAGTGTAATAGCATATAGAGATTCATATGAAAAAATACAATATGAAGTATGTTTAGTGTGTTTAAATGATAATTACAAAACAGAAAATGATTGTGAAATAAAAACAATAGATGATTATGGATTAAAGGTAACAGCAACAATAGGAGAAACGAAAAGAGAATATAAAGAAGGAACATGGGTAAATCAGGATGTATGGTTAACATTTACAACAGGAAATGATGTAAATAGTGTAACAGTAAAAGGGACAACAACAGGAACAAAAAGTTGTAATTTAACAAAGACAAATGGGTTGAAGACATGTAAAATAAAAGTAGATGCAAGTGATACATATACAATAATAGGAAATGGAAATAATTCAAAAACAATAGAAGCGCAAACAAAAACAATAAAAATAGATAAGGTCAAGCCAACATATACAGTAGAAGATCCAACAGGAGCAATAACAAGAGTATCACATACAAATGATGAATATGTCATAGATTTTGGAAGTGATACAGTAGCAAGTGTAGATGTAACAACAAAAATAAAAGATATAATAGATACATTAAGTGGAATAGAAGGAATAAGATATTCAATAGAAAAACAAGGAAGTAGTGATAAATATACAACGTTAAGTATAAATAATACTGAAGCTACATTTACAAGAACACTAACAAATGGAACATGGATATTAAAAGTAGAAGTAAGAGATATAGCCGGGAATTTAACAACAAAGACAATAAAATATCATATGTATCAAAAAGTGACAAGACCAACAAATAGTTATTGCGTAGAAAGAACGTATAATGATACAGAACAAACATTTACAAAAACTGCACCAACAGGAGTAAATTTTGCTAATACCAAAGGAACAAATGCCGGAAATTATACAGTAACAGCAAGTTTAAAAGAATATTATTCATGGTCAACAGGAGAAAGAAGAAATAATCAAACATTTGTATGTACAATAAAACAAAGAGATACAACATGTACAAGTGATGGAAATAGTAAAGAATATGATGGAACAGCTTTAACAAAAACAAGTGGAGGAAGTTGTACAAATTTAGTAAGTGGGCATGCAGCAACATTTACAAATAGTGGAACCATAACAAATGCAGGAAGCACAGCTAATACAATATCTAATATAGTAATAAAAAGAGGAAACACGGTTGTAACATCAAATTATAATATAACAAGAAAAACAGGAACTTTAACAGTGACTAAAAGAAATACAACGTGTACAAGTGATGGAAATAGTAAAGAATATGATGGAACAGCATTTACAAAAACAAGTGGAGGAAGTTGTACAAGATTAGTAAGTGGACATGCAGCAACATTTACAAATACAGGAACAATAACAAATGTAGGAAGCACAGCCAATACAATATCTAATATAGTAATAAAAAATGGTAATTCAGATGTAACAGGAAATTATAATATAACAAGAAAAACAGGAACATTAACAGTAACAAAAAGAAATACAACATGTACAAGTGGAAGTTCAAGTAGAGATTATAATGGATCTGCATTAACAAATTCTACAGGAAGTTGTACAAGCTTAGTAAGTGGACATACAGCAACATTTACAAATACAGGAACAATAACAAATGTAGGAAGTGTAGCAAATACAGTATCAGGAGTAGTAATAAAAACAGGTAACACGGATGTAACAGGAAATTATAACATTACAACTAAAACTGGAACATTAACTATAACTCGAGCATCAGTAGGAAATCCACCAGGAACTCCTACAAGTAAAACATATAGTGGAGGAAATCAAGGAAGTGGAATAACATGTCCAACAGGAACAACGACAACAGGAACATCAAGTGCAACAGATGCAAATACATATAAGCAAACATGTACACCTGATGGTAATCATAAATGGGCAGATGGAACGACTGGAGCAAAAGAAATAAGTTGGACAATTAGTAAGAGAAATACAACATGTACTAGTAACAGTGATAGTAAAACATATAATGGAACAGCATTAACAAAAACAGGAGGAAGTTGTACAAATTTAATAAGTGGACATGCAGCAACATTTACAAATACAGGAACAATAACAAATGTAGGAAGCGTAGCAAATACAGTATCAAGTGTTGTAATAAAAACAGGTAATACAGATGTAACAAAAAATTATAATGTTACTACTTCAGCAGGAACACTAACAATAACAAGAGCATCATTAGGTAATCCACCAGGAAGTCCAGCAGATAAAACATATAACGGAGGAAATCAAGGAAGCGGAATATCATGTCCAAGTGGAAGTAGTGCTGGAGGTACAACAAGTGCAACGAATGCAAATACATATAAGCAAACATGTACACCTGATGGTAATCATAAATGGGCAGATGGAACGACTGGAGCAAAAGAAATAAGTTGGAAAATTAATAAGGCCAATGCAACTTGTACAATCACTTCAGTTCCAACATTACAATATCCAGGAAGTACGACTGGAACTATAGGATATAGTTGTACTGGAGACGGAGCAATATCCGTTGCAAGTAATAATGCCTCGGTAATAACAACAAGTGGCTCAACTTTAACAGCAAATGGTATAGGAACAGCAACTATAACTGTTTCAAGATCGGCTGGAACTAATTATAATGTTGCAAGTGCAAGTTCAAATGTTACCGTTTCTGCTTCAACATATACGGTAAATTATGATAATCAATCTGGTTCAGGATGTTCTTCTAAGACTGTTACATATGGAAGTACATATGGAAGTATGTGTACACCTTCTAGAACTGGATTTACCTTTATTGGATGGTATAACTCACCAACAAGTGGTTTTGATTCAAATTATTATGCAAATACCTATGGTGATTTAAGAAATGCCTTTGGATATGATTATAATGCTTTATTAAATCACTGGATAACTTATGGTATGGCCGAAGGAAGGGCATCTAGTACAACATATATAAATAGCGGTATGACATATTCTACAAATGGCAATCAAACCCTTTATGCTCATTGGAAAGCAAAAGTTTACACAATTTATTTTGATGACAATTTAGGTTCAGGAGGACCTGGATCAATATCCTATGAGTATTCACCTATTTGGGAAGATTTTACACAATTATCAAGTCAAATTCCAACAAGACCTGGTTTTCAATTTATGTGGTGGATGGATTTGAATGGTAATACATTTTCACCTGGAATAGATTGGAGTCGAAGTACAGTGTTACCTGATAACTATACATTATATGCACAATGGTATCCTATATATACAATATATTATAATGATAATTATGGAACGGGAGGACCTGGATCACAATCATATGTTTATTCACCTATTTATGAAGATTTTACATATATATCAGGAACAACACCAACAAGACCTGGTTATAAGTTTATGTATTGGGAAACAACTGGATTAACTATAGGACCGGGAATGGCATGGAGTCGTAGCAACGTATTGTCTGATAATTACACATTATATGCACATTGGGAGCCTTCTACAGTATCTGTATCTATTTCCATTGATAAAGTATGTCCATCAGGGCTTTCTGGCTATCAAAAAGATGCAACAGCTACTATAACCTGTACATCAGATTCTGCTATAACTGGACTTGCTGTAACAGTAGATGGTGTCCTTGGTGGTAATCTTATAATTGATGAGGTTAATAGAAAAGTTGGAACGATAGCCTTATCTCAAGTTGGTGATAGGACAATATCTGCTACCTGTATAAATGCTGCTGGTGGAAGTGCTAGTGATACCAAAGTCGTAAGTATCCATAAATATAGTAGTTCTAGTGCCTGCGGAAGCGGAAAAACATCTACTTCATATAGTGGATATTGTCAGTGTTATTTTACAGGAGGAAGTACAAGTACTGCATGTAGTAAATATAGTTTAGGTAGTTCGTCTGCTTGTAGTAACAAATGTAAAAGTGTATATGGAAGTAATTATCTAAGATCTTCAAGTAGTTGTTCTAGTACTACAACAACAACATATCCAGAATGTTGTCATTAAAAAAATAAATGGTATTAAAATAAATGATAATTTGATATTAAAGGTATAGAGGTATAAAAATATACCTCTATACAATAATTATAGAAAAATAAAGGAAGGATTTTATGAAAAATAAAAAGATAATAATATCCGTGATAATTCTTATTTTGGGAATAGCTTTAATTTCTTATGGATTATTTACATATTGGGATTCTAATAAAAACAATAAAAAGGAAGAGACAGCTAATAATACTTCTTCTCAACAAAATGAAAACGTAATTTTAAAAAATGAAATAGTATATACTCCTATTACTAATTATTCAAGTAGTAAAGATTATACAAAAGAAATTAATATTTCTAACTTTATTATAAAAAAAGAAGATGAAAATGTTTTAAATGTAAAAGTTAATTTATTAAATAATACAGATCAAATTATAAATGATAAAGTATTAAAAATTAATTTTTATAAAAAAAATGAATTAGTAAATACCTATGAATATAAAATAGAGGAGTTAGGTATTTATGATGAGATGGGTATAGAAACAGGAGTTGAAGTAGAACAAAAAATAACAAAATATGAGTTTGAATTTGATTCTTTTAAAACAGTTGTCAAGCCAACAGAAGAGTAGGTGATTTATGAATAAACAATGATTTGTACTTGTAGAAACTTTGGTTGTCATTATATTTGTATTATTAATATTTACAATTCTTTATAATAGTGCTGTTCCATTGCTAGGAAAATATCAACAATTATCTTACTACGATGATTTAGATACTACATATGATTTATATCATATTCGAAAATTGGTAGAAAACGATGCCAATTTTGAAACCATTATGAATAAAAATTATGCTATCTTGCAATGTGCGAATGGAACCATTGCTAATTATGCTACTTGTGATAATTTATATAAGGCTTTAGGAATTACTTATAGTACCGATGTGGATGTAAACGATGAGGTGATTTATCTAAAAAAAGTGCAATTAATGCTGTAAAAAATGACCCTTTAATATCCGAACAAGTTAAAGAATATATATCAATTGTGGATTTACCTACCAACGCTCTTATCTTACAAAACGATGGATATATCTCTTTTTTTTAATATTTATCCACCAAATGCTCCAACCATTTCTTTCTCAGTAAGCAGAACTGCAACTTCCACGGGATATCGAAAGAATGCAAAAGTTACGGTATCCTGTGCATTAGCATCGGGAATTAATACCTTCTCAACCACTTTAAATGGCAATTCAACTGGCACGGATAAGACGAATACTTCTACAAGTCGTACAAGAGAAATAACCCTTTCGAGTTCTGGAGTTGCTTTTGTGACAGGAATTTGTAAAGGAACCAATGGAAAAGAAATTAGTAAAACAATGACGTACACGGTTTTTGATTAACCTTATTGTCTTGTTTTTTTTTAATATTTTTGTTATAATAAATAAAGAAAGTAGGATAGGTAACATGTATTTAAAAGAAATAGAAATATCAGGATTTAAATCTTTTGCAGACAAAATAACACTAAATTTAGATAATAATATTACTTGTATAGTGGGACCAAATGGATCTGGTAAAAGTAATATTGTTGATGCTATTCGTTTTGTTTTAGGTGAACAATCTGTTAAATCTCTTCGTGGAGACAATTTAATGGCAGATGTTATATTTGGCGGTTCTAAAAATAGAAATCCTATGCATGTTGCAAGTGTTACTCTTACATTTGATAATAAAGATCATTATTTAAATGTCCCATTTGAAACTGTATCAGTTAAAAGAAGATTATATAAAACCGGTGATAATGAATATTTTTTAAATGGTGAAAAATGTCGTTTAAAAGATATAGTAGATTTATTTTTAGATAGTAATATAGGAAGAGATTCTTTTAATATAATTGGACAAGGAGAAATATCTAAAATACTATCTAACTCAGCAAGTGATAGAAGAATCGTAATTGAAGAAGCAGCTGGTATATTAAAATATAAAAAAAGAAGAGAAGAGGCTTTCAAAAAATTAGATAAAACTAACTTAAATTTAGAAAGAATCAATGATATTATAGGAGAAGTTGAATCTCGTCTAGAACCTTTAAAAGTTCAAAGTGAAAAGGCTAAAAATTATAAAGATGCTAAAGAACAATTAGAAACTATTGAAGTAGCTTTAATTGCTGAAGAGATAACTTCATCTAATCTAAAATATCAAGAAATAAAAAATGATATAAATGAAAAAGAACAAGATTTAATACATTTAAATAATTTATTAAATGATCCAGAAATTGATAATTTAAAAGTTAAAGAATTAGAGTTATCTAAAAATATTCAAGAAAAAAATAATAGTTTAATTAATCTTACAAAAGAAAAAGAAGAAATAAATAGTCAAAGATTAATTACTAAAGAAAGAATGAAATATAATGCTGATAATATAAAGGTTTATGAAAATATAGAATATCTTAAAGAAAGAAATTTAAAATTAGAAAATAATTTAAAAGTATTAGAAAAAGATGAAGAAAGAAATTCTATTAAAAAAGAAGAAATAGAAAAATCTTTAAATGAATTAATAAGTTCTATAAATGATATAAGAAGAAAAAAAGATAATAATATAAATAATTATAATATAGAAAATAAAGAAATTCTTGAAATAAGAAATAAAATAGAAATATTAAAAAATAATATTAGTTCTAATGTATATTTAAATTCTAATGTTAGAAAAATACTTGATAATCCTAAATTATCTGGAATAATAGATGCCTTGATGAATTTAGTTAAAACAAATGAAAAATATCAAAAATGTTTAGATGTTGTATCTTTATCAAATAAAAACTTTTTAATAGCAAAAGACGAATATTCTATTAAAGAAGCGATTAATTATTTAAAATATAATAATTTAGGAAGGGCAACATTTTTACCACTTAATATTATTAAACCTAAATATGTAGATAAAGATACTTTATTAAAATTAGAAAATGAATCATCATATCTAGGAATATTAACTGATTTTTTAGAATATAATGTTAATTATAAAAACATTATTTTAAATCAATATGGAAATATTTTAGTTGTAGATAATTTAGAAAATGGAAATAGAATTAGTAAATTAATTGATAATAAGTATAGAATAGTAACACTTGAAGGAGAAGTTATTCATGTTGGAGGAAGTGTAACAGGAGGAAGTTTATCTGATATTAAAAGTAGTTCTAGTTTAGAAAATAGTATTAAAGAATTAGAAAATAATTTAAATAATAAATTAGATAATTTAAAACATTTAAATAGTAATATAGAAACTCTTGATTCGGAAATAAATGATATAGATAGAAATATTTATAGTATGAGAACTGAATTAATAAAAGTTATAGAAGAAAAAAATAATAACAAAAATAAACAACAAGAAATTAATAAAGAATTAGATAATAATATCTTAGAATTAAAATCTTTACAAGGAGATGAACATTTAGAAGAGTTAGATAAAGAATATTATGATAAGTCTTTAAAATGTGATTTACTTGAAAAAGAAATAAACAGTTTAAATGAAGAAAAAAATAAATTACAAACTACTATATTAGAACGTGAAGGTTTAAATAAAGAAACTAGATTAAAATATTCAAATATTGATAAAGAAGTTAATAATTTAAAAATTGAATTATCAAAATTAGATAGTAAATTAGATCAAAATTTAAATATATTAAACACTGAATATAATTTAACATATGAAAAAGCTAAAACTGATTATGTATTAGAATTAGATATAAATGAAGCAAGAAATAAAGTTAAAGAATATAAAAATATCTTAAAAGAAATTGGTATGGTTAATTTAGATTCGATTGAAGAATTTGAAAGTGTTAATGAAAGATATAATTATTTAAGTTCAGAAAGAGATGATTTATATCATGCTAAAGAAATGTTATATTCTATTATTGATGATATGGATGAAGTAATGCAAAAAGATTTCTTAGATACCTTTAAAGAATTAGAAATAGAATTTAAAAAAGTCTTTAGAGAAATGTTTAAAGGTGGAGATGCTTCTTTATCATTAACCAATCCTGGTAATATATTAGAAACTGGTGTTGATATAATTGCTAGTCCTCCTGGAAAAAAATTAAAAACAGTAACATTACTTTCTGGAGGAGAGAAAACTTTAACAGCAATTAGTTTGTTATTTGCTATTTTAAATATAAGAAAAGTTCCATTCTGTGTATTTGATGAAGTAGAAGCAGCACTTGATGAAGCAAATGTTGATAACTTTGGAACATATTTAAATAATTATAAAGAGAAAACTCAATTTTTACTAATTACTCATAAAAAAAGAACTATGGAATATGCTAAAACGTTATATGGTATTACTATGCAAGAATCTGGTGTATCAAAATTAGTAAGTGTTAAATTAGAAGATAAATAAAACTTTACAAATGTTTTCATATCTTCTTTTCAAATGTTAAAAAAAATGATATTATATATATATCATGTAATATAAAGTAATAGGTGAGATTAATGAAGAAAAAAATGAAAGATGATAATATAATAAAGAAAAGTTTTATAAGTAGTATTTTATTTATTATTATAGTAATGATAGTATTCTATTTTATTTTTAAAGATAACAATTATAAAGAAGTTCAACATATGTTTGTAACGGCTGATAGAAGATTTTTAATATTAGCAATTCTTTGTATGTCATGTTTTAGTATATGTGAAGCTTTAAATGTAAAAACAGTTTTAAATACTTTAGGAGATAAAATATCATTTAAAGATGCTTATAAATATTCTTTATCAGGATTCTTTGTTTCATCTATTACACCTTCATCAACAGGTGGAGATCCTATGGAATTATATATGATGTCTCGAGATAAAATTAAAATAAGTCATGGAGCAATCTCTTTACTATTAAAATTATTATCATATCAGTTTGTTTTATTTTTACTTGCAATATTTGGTTTTTTAACATCTCATAAAATTTTTATGTCATCATTAGGTAATTTAAAATATTTAGCATTTTTAGGAATATTTTTAAATTTATTAGTATTTACTTTATACTTTTTAATTATTTTCTTTAAACCAGCTATTTTATTTTTAGTAGATTTATTTTCTAAATTATTACATAAAATTCATTTTAAAAAAGCAGATTCTTTAATAGAAAATTTATTAAAACAAGTTGATGAATATAGTAAAGCTGCAACTTATTTAAAGAAAAATAAAAAAATATTTGTTAAATTATTTTTAACAACATTAACTCAAATGATTTTATATTATTGTATTCCTTATTTTGTATATTTATCTCTTGGTTTAAGAGGAACATCTATCATAACTTTTATATCAGTTCAATCAATGTTATTTATATCTGTTTCTAGTATACCTTCACCTGGTGCTGTAGGAATAAGTGAAGCAACATTCATGAAAATATATAGTCAAATATATCCTGAAACTGTTTTAGGAAGTGCTATGATTATAACAAGATTTATTAATTTCTATATATTTGTTTTATTTGCTGGAATAATGATGATGGGTTATTTTGTAAGAGATAATTTTAAAACTAAGGAGTAAGTATGCATTTTCTTGATGATATAAAGAATGAAACTATTATAATATGTAATAATTATTCTAAAAAGAAAATATTAGAATATACAAATAATTTATCTAAATTAGTTCCCATAAAATTAATGACTTTGGAAGAATTCTATAATCATTTCTTTTTTAGTTATTCAAAAGAAACAATATATTATTTAAATAAAACATATAACTTAAATAATAATATAAGTAAAATGTATTTAAATAATCTTAAATATATTATTAATTCAAATGTAGATAATGAAAAAATAAAATATTTAAAAAATATAAATAAAAAATTAAAAAATAATAATTTAATAACAATAGATTATTATTTTTTAGAATATTTAAATAATGTAAAAATAATTATTTTTAATGAATACATAGATACATTTAC
>CAMVLU010000027.1 GCA_947168405.1 uncultured Clostridia bacterium | reverse complement strand
TCTGAAATTGCATTACCAATTGAAGGTAATTCAACATCTAATCTTTTTGTATCATCCTATATAGAAGTAGAATGATCAATTCTATATCTATAATAAGTTCTTCCAGGTTCTTTAGTTGGAGAACTATCTAAAGTATATTGTTCATCTTTAATATAAAAGAATTTATTTGCTGCATATTTAGGAGTTACCTAATAATCAATAGGACCTTCATCTGCGCTAACTTCATCTGCAAATTTAGTTACCTATTCAAAGCTACCTTGTGTTTTTATATAATAAGTTTGATCTGGATCAAATTCATCATTATGTCCAGTTAATTTATATTCTTCCCCTTCTTTTATATAAAAGGTATTCTTAATATAAGTATCAATAGTTAATTTAATAACTGCATAAACATGATCTGGATATTCTTCACCAGAAGGAACTTCTGTAAATGTTATATCATCATCATTAACATAATCATAATACCTTGAAGTTGGATTAAAACCTAAATTATTTACATAAGGATACTGCATGGTTTTAGTTGTTTGAGAATCGCTATTATATAAATCTTTATAATAATAAATATAAGAAGGATCATTTGGCAAATAATATTTTCTATTATTTGTTGTAGTAGATGCAGTATCTATTTTATAAACTCCATTTATATCTTTATAAAAATATGTATTTGGTTTATAAGGACGATCTTCGGTAAAAGTTATTGGTCCACCAAAAAGTGAATCATCCATAGCAGAATAATGATTTAACATTAAATCCCAATTTTTAGGCATATGATATGAATAATTTAAATCTCCACTATGGTAGAAATCAAAATGAGGTCTACCATTTTCTTCACCAGGAGCATCAATAGAAAGTTCAAAAGCAGGGGCCGCAGCATTAAGAGCGCCAACCTAAATATATTTTTCTTCATTATTACTGTAGATTTTCATCCAAACAGTTTTATCATATTGCGCTCCATATTCTGCAATATCTAAGTTTCTATGATCAACAAAAACTTTATCTTCAAATTTTCCATAATTATCATTATGATCTATATAAGTATCATAACCATACTAGGAATGATTATTTACAGTATAATCTGCATTTTGACTATAATTATAAGCAATAAGAACATATCTGTTAACAAATACTCCATCAGTGCCATTTTTAACAGCATCATCCATTGCTTTTCTTGTTGAATAAACTTTGTCAAAAATAAAAGAAGCGCGAGAATTATTTTTTAAATTACCATAAAATGAATTCATTATTACGCCTCCTCATATACAATATCTATAATTAAATACCCATCAGGGTTATTACTAATCAATTCTAAACTAGCTAAATCAAACATTAAGCTAGTAATTACAGTAGAAGTATTTGATAAATCTAATTCATAAATTCCACTAGCTCCTACAATAATTGGGTCTGTATTTGCATTTAAATAAAATTTTGTACCTGGCAATGTCTAAACTCCTAACTAAATAATGGGAGCATAATTTACAAAAATGCTCCCATCAGCCAATACGGATTTATTAATTGCTTCGGTATAGTTACTACTAATATGCTTATATAAAGTGGTTTGAGTAATAGCATTTACTCCTATTTCTCCATCACCAAAATATCTAAACTAAGCAATTCGTCTTGCCATACCCCTTTTCCTCCTTTATTAATACAATCTAATTGGAGCTTTAGTTGCTTGCACTTGCATTGTTCCATTATAATTTAAAGCGCAAGTCATTTTCTAAAGGATGTAATTTCCATTAATTTTACTCTTTTCATCATATACATAAATATAACAATTTGGCTCTAAATGATAGATAGGAATAGATGTAATAGTAATCTAATCATTACAATATGTATGCTAATAAACTAAATCATCTAATACATCCTAAGCACTTTTAAATTTACCAGAAATATTAAAATATTCTTCCATTCCTTCTGGAAGTATAATATATGTATATCCATCATTTAAAAGATTTCCAAGTTTTAACTATTCATATTCTTCTTTTGAAATATAAATAATATTTGGAATCTCCCCATAATATATGGCTCTTACATTATCTTCATTAACTACTTTAGTCCTATCACCAATTGCAGCTACAGAAAAACGACTTAATTCAGTTTCTTTGCCATCAAAAAAATCAAACCAAAATAATAAAGCCGAAGGATCATTAAATACATTTCTATTCCAATATTTAGTTTCATCATTTGTGTCTAAGAAATACATTTCATTATCATCACTTTCTGGATTGTATAAATGTCTCCAAAAGCCTAGCATATCTGTATAATAATGTTCATATCCAGTTTTTCCAAATTTATAAGTTGGATTATTTTTATGTAACTAAATTTCATAATCATCATCATGATTATGATTAAAATAATCTAAAGCCATCTAATAAATTAATTCACGCCAATCTGTTTTATCAGCACTAAATGTTTGTCCATTAAAATTTGTATAAATTTCTGGCTTTTCATCAATGGCGCAACGCATATGAATAGCATTTTCTTTTCCATCAGAAGAAGCTTTCTTTTTACCCCAAATAGAAAAATCATTTTTAATATTTGAAAACTATGGATTATTGCTAATCATAGTTGCCAAAGTATTTCCTATAAAAGAATACTAAGATTGTGAAATATATTTCGCAGATTCTGCATAAGTAATTTTCTATAATGTACCGGCTTCAGTTTCTTCCCAAGTATTTCTTAAACTATTCCATGCACTATTTACATACTATAATTTTTTCTAAAAAACAAATTGTCCATCAATATTATAAAAATATTCAAATGTATCATCCAATACTTCAGTGATTTTATCTAAAGCTTGAGTAATCGTATCTCCTGCTTTCATTACTAATTCTCCGCCTTTACTTGGATAAGTCCAATCAGTATGTCTATAACCAACAACAGATCCATAAGAACATTTAGTAACTGTATACCAAGTACGATCTAAAAGGCTGGAAGTAGCTTTAATTCTTTTTGCAGTTTTAGAAACAAAATTAGTACTCATAGTGTCTAGTTCACTATCTTTTATTTTATTAATAACTATTGGCATATTATAAGAGTCATAACGAATAACATCGCCATCGAATATAACATTTTCAAACATTCCAGTATTAACATTTTTTAATAAATAAATATCATTATCTCCACGATATTCTAACAGTTCAACCTATGTATCATCAAGATCATTAATAATAATATTATGAAAAGGTTCTCCTGCATACCTATGAATCATTTCTCGTACCATTGATTTTAATGTTAATGGTGTTTTAGTATTATTTAATTCAATACCAGTCTCAGGATCAACTGTTCTTTCTTCTTCTGTTCCTACATCAATTGCATATGGAAAATTACCACCTATATCTCCATTTAACAATGACATTTTATCTTTCCCACTGATATAAATATTATCAGTACTATTATTAGTCATATTTACTTTAAAATCAGTAATTAAAAAGATACCTTCTTTGAACCAAACAATATCAGGATAATTTTTATATGGTTGAATTGCTCCACCATTATTAACAATATCACCAGTAGTAGAATCAAAAGAAGCACTAGTCTATTCTTCATATTTATTCTTAATATGGTCAGGAATTTTTAATCCTAAATATAATTTAAAACGAGTAGAAAATCCCCAATAATATTCATTAATATCTACTCTATTAGAGACTATTGTTAATGAACAAGAGCGGCGGACCGCAGAGGTCCCATCAATATTCATGGACCCCTGTGTTATTTTTCCGCTAATTTCTTCTACAGGCAGTTCATCAGTATTTAAACTGACAATGCGCGCATATATTTCACGCTAATTATCTTTATCTAATAATTCAATAAATTCTTTATCAAATAATGTATCTTTATAAATCATATATATAACCCTGCTTTCTTTTCTGCAGTATAATACTAGTCTAAAAGATTTAAGAATTTTTTCCAAGCATCTTTTACTTTTTTCTACTAATCAGTAATAACTTCTGATAAGGAAATTAAGGAATCAGTATTCTCATTTTCTTTTTGACTTTCATAATACTCCCATATTTCAGGATATTTATTTTTAAAATTATTAAATAAAGCTAAATTTTCTTCATATAAATCTTTATATGTTTCATATTTTTCTCGATAATTATTTGCCTATTTTTCATATAACAATAATAACTATTCTGCCTACTCTATTAATTGTTCTTTTGTTTTTATATAATAATCATTATATCGTTTTATAAATTCTTCCACAAAAGCACCATCTTCTGATAAAGTGCTGTCTTCTACAGTAGTAATATCTAGATTTGCAGCAATGTCTGCCTTTTCTTCTGTTAATAAACTAATATATTCCTAAACTTTTGGCATTTCAAATAAAAGAGGAAATTTTGTATTAATTAATTCAATTGTTTTATTAAAAACAAAATTAATAGCTTCTTGACTATCATCAAAAATATGTATTTCATTCATTTGTTCTTTAATATTATTTATTTTAGTTTCATAATATTCTTCAATAGCATTTCTAGCTTTATCAGGAGTTTCATAAGTAATAGTATCTTCTCCTAATTTTACTGGAATATCTACATCCCAATTATTGATATTATTAAGCTATTCTGTTTTATTTTCATTTAATGTATCAATCTTTTTCTATAATACTTCTAATTGAATTAACTAATCTTTTTCATTATCTGTAAAAAATTCTGTTTCTTTAAAATCTTCTTCATCTAAAATAGTATGCCATTCATAGTCATCTCCAACAAAATATTCATATCTTTTTGAAGTTAACTAAGTTTGCATAATTTCTCGCAATGCAGTCTAATAACCAATGATTCTATTTGTTATTTCTGTTAATTTATTATTTTCATCAGACCAAACCCAAGTATATACCTATGAAGTATGTAGCTATCTATTATTCCATTCTGCAGTTAAATCTTCATTACTTAACTATGTTAATTTAGGAGCTTTAGGCCAAAATAAAGGTACAATAGTTTGTTCAGAAACTATCTATTTATCTAATAACATATTTAATAATTCTTGATATTTATTTCTAATATCTTTTGCTTCTTCTGTAACAATATATTTAATCATAATACCTTTTTTATTTTCTATTTCTTTAATTTCTATATTATTTAAATTAATTGTACAAGGTGTTAATGTATTCTCAGGATCTGTTGAAGCTTTTTTAGAATATTCTTTTATTAAATCGAAATATGTATATTTTCTCTATGCTAATACCTAAATTGGAATATCATAAAGACCAGCCTGAGTATCAGATAATTGCTCAATCTAAGTTTCTGTCAAATAATATTGCCCCTCAACCTATAATTCTCTTACTAATCCAGAATCTGCAACTGTCCATTTAGTCAATGATGAATTATCATTCTATTCTTGAGCATATGAATTTACTAAAGATAATTTGGTATATTTTGTTTGATTTACACTTTCATAATTTTCATCTATAATTGTTGCTGTAATTTTTATGTTATATTCATCATTTGATTCATCTTTTAAATCTTCCATATTTGAAGTAGTTAAATAATAATCACCGTCAATTGATTCAGTGGATCTAGGATGTTTTTGTACAATATTAATAAATTCTTGCCAGTATTCTTTTATCTTATTAATTTCTGATGTAATATTTGTAGTTTTAAAAATATTTCTAAATAAACTAATTTTAATATTTTCTACAATATCTAAATCACCATCTTCATTAGTTGTTAAAACTAAATCTTTTCCTTCTTCTCTTTCAAAAAGTTTTTCAGGAATAAGAAAATATTCTCTACTTTTTACCATTGAAGAAATAATTTGTGGGAACTACATACTGGTAATTAAATCAACAAATTCATTATCAATTTCAAATAATATTGATCCATATTCATTCATTAACTAAGATATAAAATCATTAAAATCTGCAATTGCAGTTTTTAATGCAACAAGTTTCGACTCTTCATTATTACCAGACATAATATTAAAATAATGGTATTGTTTATAACTATTTGCTTCTTGAATTGCGCGTGCTGCAAAAGTATATCCACCTAATCCATCATCAATAAATTGTTGTAAATAAGTAATCAAATAATTACATAACTATATATTCATATTTACAACTTCTTCTTTCTAAAACAGATTTAATTTTCTATCATAAAAATCATTATTAGTTGTATAAGCAGGAGAAACATTATTATATTGTTCAGTGATCTATGGATCAAGACTTATTTCACTTAAAGGATAAAAAATAAAAGTAGTCATTAAAGTCTTTAGTTCTTCTAATTTTTTTTCTATTGTTTTATCATCTAAAGAATTTTCATCTAACTATAAAAATAATCTATGATAATACATGCGATTTATTACTTTTTCTTCAAAATTCGTCGCTAAAACTTCATCTTTTTTTATTGCTGTTAATATATGTTGTTTTAAAATCTTCTATAGTTCAGTTAAATTATTATCATCAGCAATACTTAAATTTACAATATTATCATCAAATACAGTATCATTTGTAATAAAACTTATATCAAAAGTCATATTTAATGATTGAAAATTTGAAAAAGCAATCGTATTTTCTTCACCTAATAACCCATCTAATTGAATATTAATATTTGAAGATCTATTATAAGACATAAATAAAATATCATCATATAATGGACTTATAACTTTTAATTCTTCAATAATAGCTTGTATTTCATTAGGATCATTAGCTTCAGCATTAAAATTAGTTAACATTGTTTTTAACATATTATCATTAACTATGAAATTATTTTTCCAAAGTCTTAAAATATATTTAATGCCTTCACGAACTTCTGCTATATTTTCTTGTTTAAGAACTTGATCACGATATAAATTATATATTCTATGTATTTCTTTAATATATTTTTTAACATTATTATATTGAGTTTCTGTATAACGAACAGGTTCTACATTTTTAGCAGCTAACATTTGATTATAATTTTCTTTAATTTTATTAACTAAATAATAAATTAAATATAAATAAAAAACTGCATATCCAAAATCACTAATTATAGACAAGCGCAACTATTCATCCAAAGCAACATCGTTAAAATTATCATTAATCATTTCACGTCGATAAACAATATTATCTAAACGTTCTTTTAATAAATTACGAATATTATTAATATTTCCAATAATAGCATTATAATATTTTTCAATTTCTTTATAATTATTAATAATATTTGCAGATTCTTTTTTTATTAATACTAAATTATTATTAAGATATTTCACAATTTCTTTTAAAGTTAAATTTTTCTTTTTAGTATCAAGACGAATTGCTTCATCCATTGCCCATCGCTAATAAACAGCTGTATTATATTCTTCTTCTGCTTTTTGAATATTAGTATAATATGTAATATATTGCTCTTTAATATCATTTAAATTTTCTTTTGCTTTTTCTAAATCATTTTTAAAAATATCTAATAAATCATTAGAAACTTCTTGTTTGTACTAAGTTCCTTTAACATCTGCCCCTTCTCCTTCGACAAGAGCATTAACTTCTTCTTCTTCAAAAAAAGTTTTTGTAATATTTTCTTCCTGTATTTCTTTTTCACTATCTACGTAAATAACTTTACCATTTTCATACTTAATTTCATGTATTTCTAAAACGTCTTCTTGCTACTTAGCTTTTTTATACTCATCTTTATTTAATAATTCTAAATGAGTAGAAATTAAAATAATATTACTCTATTCTTCCAATGGATAAACTGTATACCCATTATTAGTTATAACTTCTTTATCAGTTAAAGAAATTTTAATATTATCATTATCATTAGTTAAAAATGGTAAATAAACATCTTCATCATCAGTATTTATAAAATAATTATTTTTATCAATTGCAAAATAAATTCCAGTCTCATCTGAGTTTTTAATCTAATAATACCAACTTAAACTATTATCAGTATTTTCTTTAAACACAATAGGACTATTAGTATCAATAACATAATATAAAACATTCGTGTCATCTGTAAAAGTAAAAAGTTTTAAATTTTCATAAGAAAAAGTATCAGAATATTTTTCTTTACTTTCTTGCGTTGTTTTAATTACTTGAGCGACAACTTCAGAACCAATATTTTTATTAACAGAAATTATTTCATATAATTTTAAAAAATTAAATTTTTCTACTTCAGTATCACTCTATAAAATATTTTTTAAATAATCCTAACTAGTTTTACTTAATTTACCTGTAATTTCTGTACCATAAATAAGTTTATAATATAATTCTTGTAAAGCATTATTTTTTCTAGCTAGAACATCAGATTCCTCTAAAATACTGTAACTCTTTAACAAATTAAGAAAGAAATCTTTTGCATCTAAATATTCCTATTTTGCAGCTGCAACTTTTGACTATCTAATTTCAGTATAAAAATCTAAAACTTTTAGCTAAAATGTTAATTCAGCCATTACCGCAGATCCAATTCGAATCGAATTTACATCACTTAATTGAGTGTAATCTTTTTCTCTTACTGCTGATAAATCTACTAAATTTCCATATTCTTTAAAATAGTAAATTTTATAAGGTTTAATTTCTATATCATCAGTTAATAAATAAGTATTTCCAGAAGATTCAAAACAATCATAAACACTTAAATCAATTCTATTACTATAATTATAATTATATTCTTTTGCATCTTTAATATAATACTAACGAGAAGGAATTAAACGTAATAGATTTTCCATACCTTCAATTTCTTCATTATTAAACAATTGCTCTTGTTGTTCATTTGTTAAATAATATTTCTAATTATTATAAATATAACAATTATAATATTCATCATGACAAGTTATTTCATATCCGTCTAATGAAGTAGTATATTTATAATTATTTATATTAAATGTAGTATCTTTAGCTTTTTTAATAGCTGTCTACCGTGCAGTTTTTATTTCATCGGTATCATCACTTTTAGCCTAGCTCTATAAATAATTGACTTCATCTTCAGAATTTTCTTTTATAACAGTATAGTCTGAATTAACATTATTATCTACTAATTCATAAAATTGTTCTTGAGTTAAATAATAAGTCTTATTTATATTATCTACATTAATAATAATAGGCATATAAAAAGGCGTTCCTCCATCTCGGAAAGCCTAATAAGTACTTCCCATTATTTGGAACTATTTAGTAACTTCATTATCACTAGGATCTTTATATGAAAAAGTATATTTTTGTCCTCTTTGATTTGGATCAGCAGTATATCGTATAATATCATTAGGAGAAAGATAATAATGTATTGCATTTTCATTATTTGGATTTGTACCAGCAACGCATTTTATTAAAACATCTGGATATGTTTTTAATAATTCTTTAGAAGTGTAATAAACCTATGGCCCTACTTCAGATGAATCTTTAGTATATTCTCCATTTTCAAGACGATAATAATATAGATAAGGTTTATACTAAAGACCTTCTTGTTCTAAGAAAATAGGAGTATATTGTACAGTTCCTTCATCAATTGTCCCAGTCCATTCACTTTGTACAAAATAAAATCCTTGATTATTTTTTATTTCATACTATTCTACACTATGTGTTTCAGAAAGACTTTTTCCTTTATTTATATATGATAATTCCTATCTTCTTCTAGCGCAAAAATTAATATATGCCGCTCGTTCTTCTGGTGTACTACCAAAAGCAGATAACTATTCTTCTATTTCAATATTTTCTGCTATTAACCTATTTGCTTCTTCCTACTCCTCTGTAAGATTTTCATTATCTTCTTCTTCTATATTAATATTAGGAAATTCTCGTTTAAGAGACTATAAAATTTCTTTATTATTTTTTATTAATTGTTCTTTAATTTGTATATCTTGACTAAATAAATCAATATCAAATCCATATGGTGCATAAACTATTTTTTTCCAATTATAATTTATCTATACATAAGGATCATAATATGGTATCCAAGTTTTATAATAAGGATCATAATAACTAGTATAAACAGATTCATTATCTCTCCATTTTACTTCTTTTGTAACAGGTACCCATTCTCCTTGTACTCTACGAAAAACCTAAAAAATGCAAAATGGATCAAGAAGCACTGTTTCAGTTAATTCTTCAATAGGATAAGGATAGCCAAAAGGAGAAACAGAAACATACATAGTATTTAATTCATTACTATTTTCTTTTATTAATTTTTCTCCATTTAATACAGCCTAGATATTAGTACCAGGATGAGTTACATTTCTTGATTTTTTTTCATAATAAGTGCGCTTTGGGTCAGCCCTATTATTATGTTCTAGTATATAATTACCAGTGACTTCATCTTTATAATAATAAGTGTCTGGAGGCATTGCACTACCAGGTCTTGCAGGATAAATGTCAAAATGAACTGTATTATAATTATCATTCACTTCATAAACAGGAATTAACTCTCTTAATCTGAATTTTCCCTATTCTAATTTTATTAATTCTAATTTAGAAATTTCACCAGAATTTAAAGTAGCATTAATACGTCCTATAAGATCTCCTGGCTCATAACTATTAATTAATTTTTTATATATTTTTAAATTATTTGCATCTTTTGTATTTTTAATAGTTAAACTAGTGGCATTTTCATCTAATGTGCCTAATTTAGTTAAATAATCTCTAATATTATATTCTGATAAAGCACTAAAATCATTAGAAGTAATTGTATATTCTTGATCATTAGAATCTATATCTGTAGAGCGCAAATTATAAAAATAAGGATTAATTCCAATAAATTGCTAACTAGGAACAGTCTTTAATGCCATATTCTATATCGCATCAAATGCAGTAATGCGCGCTCCATAGTAATAACAATTTATTGTACCTATAATATTTCTATGAATTTTTTCATATTGATATTGTGGAATAAAAATTCGAGAAACTTTTTTATCTCCAACATAAGTATAACTACCAGTAATACCAATCATTATTTCTTCAGTAGTTCCATCAAAGAATGTGATATAAGCAATATCTCCTGGCCACATGTCTTGAATTACAAAAGAAACAATCCCACCATTATCTGCTTCAACAATATCTACATTTCCATCACTATCAAATAATGAAGGATCAGTTAATTTATAGGTTTTAAATAAACCAACATAATCACTTGGAAATCCTGTTTTAATAAAACCATAAGCAACTAAATTTTCATAAGTACATTCCGCAATTTCATAAGCTTGACTTTGAAAACTATGTAACATACGACCTAATTCTTTAACTGGTGTTAAGGAATTATTTAATAAACGTACAATAAAGTTTCCTTCATAAGGAGATTTAAACAATTTAGGTTTACCATTATTCAACCATTCTAAAACATTCATTTTAAATTCACGTTCAAGAGCAATATTTTCATCACTAAACATATGCCAATCTCGATCTCCATTTTCTGGCATATCAGTTTCTTCAATTAATTCTCCTGATTTATCGTAAATATTTTGTAATGATCGAGTAGAATGTCTATGGGCTAATGGAACAGTTTTATTACAAAAACTATTGTCAATATCAAGTTCTTGTGCTAGCAGTCCAGCAATAGGAAATTCTCTATAGAAAGTATCCCCATTTCTAGAAATAAATGGAAAACGACCGCCAAGAGTATCAGATTTCTATTCTAATACTGTTATTTTAAAAGAACTAACCTCTGGATTATAACGTATTTTTAAAGTCTTTTCCCCATCATATAAAAAAGCATCTTCAAAACCCGCTTGATAAACATCTGAAATAACTTTCGCACTTTGCAAACCCCAAAGATTATATTGAGTTAAAGCATATTTATATTTTTTACCATGTTCAATAGTAACATCTTTTATATAATAAGATGAAGGTCTTTGATCATCTAATCTAAATCTATTAATAATATACCAAGTACTATAATTATCATCACTACTTGCACGTAATAAAATATAAGATCCATAATATAAAGATTCAAACTTATTTTCAGCTAATAGTAAATTTTCATCTTTATATCGCTAAATATCAATTAATGGATTATCTAATACTTCTTGATAAGAAAAACGCTATACTAAATTTTCACAAGAAGAAATAATTTCAAAATATGTTAAATTATCACTATTAAATTCCCATGACATTTTTAGCTCTTCTGGCCATTCATCTAATTTAGATAGCATTCTTTTATAATCTTTACTAAGAGTTTCTTTATTTAATACTTTTATTAAATCATTATCATAAAAATAATATCTTCCAGCTACTAAAGTCATTTTTTCAGGAGCACTATCTATTATAGTATAATAAAAATATGTATTACCATACATATCTTTTTTCCATCTACGATATAATGTTTTTGTCTCTAAATAAGTAACTTTATTTTGAGTATTTGAAAGACCCTATCTAATTCTATCTATAGGAGTTTTATTTGCTTTATCTTTTTCATATTCATACTAATAAGAATCTGTTAATTCTGATATTAATGTTGGATCACTTGCCAAAACAGGAGGATCATCAACTTCAATCTATGTAAAAACTTTTTCATTTAAAACATAATAAAAACTTCTATCATTATTGATAGCTCCCTAAAATTTTACAATAGTACTACCAGTTTCATCATCCATTTCTGGTAAAATAGTTATTGGTTTATTACTAGATGCAACTCCATCTGCTGTTAAAGAATATTTTGGACTTGATAACTATAATCCATTTATAGTAGTTACTTTATATTGAATAGAGTAACCAGTAGAATCATTCATAAAATCATTCAATAAAACAGTATCTAAAGACACATCCATTTTTGTATCATAATAACTTTTATGTAATTGTTCTCCAGTTGTATAATAAACATTATCTAAATGGTCATAGACTATAAATTCATAAGAATAAACTTTTTCTGTCTAATCTCTACATTCAGATTGATCATAAATACCAACAAATTGATTAGCAAATAAATTAATATTTTCTTGACTTAAATTATTTATATATACACTAGGTTTTGAAGTACATTTAATAACTCCAACAGTAGAAAAATATCCTACCTAATCATTTTCTTCTACACCTAAAGCATTTTCAATAGTTGAAGAACAATAAGCAATTTGTACTTTATAAAACTAACCTTCATTTAATTTGCCCGCCTAAGATGCGGTTAAATGAAATATTACAATATTTTCAGACATATTATAGTCATTAGAAAATATAGGAGAAAAAATGTATGAACCAGAAGAAGCAGTTCTTAATCTAAGCATAAAACCTTTAACTGAAGTAGCACTTACTACTTGGTTCATTGAAAATGGAATTTTTATATCTGCGCCGCGTAATAATAAATTAGAACTATCATATGTTAACCAAAAGGCTGGTAAAGTTCCAGTTATTTGAGGGGGATATAACTTAGCTGGCATTTTCATTCTCCTTTCTTATTTTCTATTGAGCGTTTATAATAAATGGCTATAAATCATTAAGAATAGTTGCTAATTTAAGGAGACTTTCTCCTCTAACTTCTATTGTCATTAAATCATTATATATCTAAGCTAAAAAATTAACTTGCTATTGAGACATAATTATAAAACATCTCCTTTTTCTCTCTTAATTATAGGTAATTATAATATTTTTACCTAACTGCCCTAAAGCAGTTTTAATAGAATTTAAATCATCTATTAATTTTGTTTTATTCTAAAAAGATTCTGCCTATGCGGCTGTACCATAAAAATAAGCAGTATCTGTTGTCCTATTAAAATTACGACCTAGTACTTTTTGATCAACAATACTAGATTCTTCTAAATTAACAAAGGCATATTCATTAGTACTAATTTTTCCTGATGAATTTATCGCCACAGTAATATTTTGATCAAATGTATTATCTTTTATTCTAATAACATCTATATCATTTTGATTTTCTCTTGTTCCTTCTGTAAAATCAAACAAACTATTTTCTAATTTACAGCTATTTAAAGTAATATTAGCAATTCTACTATTTACATCTAAACCACCATCAAGATATAGAAGTCCATCTTCATCAACACAGAAAAATTTTTGCCCCTATTTAAAAGCATATAGTCCTAATTTTTCTGTATGATCTGTATTATTTCCTAATACCCCTATGAATAATCCTGACATAGTAGGACTACTATTATTATCAACAGGACTATCTTCATTGATGCGCCCAACCATAGTATGTATTACATATTCATCTTCATTAATATAAGCATAATTACTTTCACCATTTTCCATGGCGCCTGGATATTTGTTTTGAATAATATGAATTGGCTATATCCAAACTGGTTCATTACCTACAACATTCTCGCAGACAATAGCAAACTATTGATTACTATCATTTTTAAAAATTGTAGGAGGAACTAGTTCTTTTTGATTACTTGTATCAATAGCAGATAATTGCGGTGCCCAATTTAGATCTACATTATTGGGTGTATAAATATACCAATTATATTCTCCATTAGCAGTAGATTTTATACTAAAAGGAGTCTTAGTATAAAAAGGCTTTTTTCCAGTAATATCATAAGTAATAACTGTTGAACCACTTATTGCTGTATAAGCTTGCGTTGGCGCAACTGCTATAGGAAGATATGCTTTATATTCTTTATCTCCTATAGTCACTACTCCTTCAATTACATTACTATAATAATCTAATAAATTAGTAGAACTAGTAATTCTTTTTAAACAAATATAAGTAGTATTTAAAACAGAATTAGATTCTAAAACTGCAGTTCCAGAAAAGATATTTGAATAATTTTTATATAATTCATTAATAATTTCTGCATCTGTTTTATTTAATGTAACTACACTAGCACTCTAGCTAGTATCAAAAGAAAACTAAGAAGCTAACAGTGAACTTGATAATATTTTATATTTTATATTATTGATATTAACAATATTATTATCATAATCATATATTTCTGCTTCTATAAAATAAGGTTCTGATAAATCAGAAGATAAATAATATGCATTAACATATTCTTTTTTATTTTGGTACTAATTATTATATTTCCACATCCTTAAACGTAAATTATATTCATTACCCTAAGACCCACTAGTACCAAATTGTAATTCTTTTGATGTTTCATAAACATCAAATCCTCTTTGTAACTAACAATAAATAGTATTATTAGTATTTTGTGGACTATAATAATCACTAATATAAAATGGAATACGATAAGCATTTGCACTATCTAAATCTGAAGCTTGGACAACCTAGGTAATAATCCAATAATCTTCATCATTAGTTATGCATCCTTCATCACTATTGCGCTATTTATATTCAATATTTAATTTAGGAGCTAAAATCATTGTTCTATATTTTGGTACTTTCCAAATTATTTTATCTCCTACTTTTATACCATTATCATTTGACTCCTCATTAGAAGATAAATAAGTTAATAATAAATAATGTGGCACTGAAACTGCTATCTTATTAGTTGCTATATTATCTTGTCCATAAATTTGATATATACCATTATCTTCTAAAATAGTTGCCTACAAACCGGTTATAATATCTATAATATTAGAACCTGCTAAATAAGTAACATTTTTAAAAGTTAAAATATTTGATCTATATAATACATTACCATTATTTTGACTAATTGCGCATATATATTGCTCCTATACTTTACTTCTAATAGTAGATAATTCAGCAGATAAAGTAAAATTTTTAGATGTATTTATTGTTTCATAAGCTAACTAATTATATAAATCAGAAAAAGCATTATTAGCAACATTATATTTTCCCCAATTCATATTTAATGAACTATCAGTTAAAAATAAATTATTATTTTCTGTAAAGAATAAAGTATCTTCATCTAAAGTTAATAATCTTGCTTTTAAAGTTTTACTATTAATATTAGTACTATACTATAATCCATCTTCTGAATATAGAAATAATTTAGGATTTTGATCAAACTCAGAAATATCATAACCAATATATAACTATAAATTTGTATAATAAATAAATTTATTTAATACCTGCCCATATTCTTTACTAATAAATTTTCCATCTTGCCATAATGAGACTTTTATAGAAGTGATAACTTTATTAGTAATATCTATTGTCTTCTCTTGGTTCTAATAACCATTTGTATTATAAAAATTAGAGCCAATCATATCTTCTATTTTTAAATAATATGTTTCAGTATTTTTTTCACTACTATGTAAATTTGTGGGGATATTAGATTGGTCATAACTAGTAATATCTATTTTAAACCCATAATCACCAGAAAGCATTGTATATGGAATATCTGACATTATAGAAGCTTTAAGACCTAACTTTGTATAACCAGCATAAACTGTATTAGTCCAAATAAAAGTTTTAGTACCAATAGTCTCTGATGATTCAATTTTTAAACTATAGGTTTCTTGATTTTCAGTAGTAGTAAAAAAATTTGGGCTTTTGGCCATTGATAATAATGGTAATTTTTTTACTTTCTATTTTTCTTCTAACTATTTTTTTCTAATAATAATTTTATCCTAATCAAAATCACCTTGCGGAATTTGAACATAGACTCTTTCATCAATTTTAAAATTAGTATTATCACTTACTGCTTCAAATTCAGCATTTTGATATTTTACTTTATAGATACCTTGATCTGCCTAATCATTATTTACAATATAACATTCAACTGTCTAATCATATGGAAGATTAGCAATACGAGCAGACACTATAGTATCAATAGATTGAAATAAAGTATTTGGATAATCTATATTAGCACTCATAATTCCAATCTCTCCTTTTTCTCAATGTTTCTAAATAAATTTAAAAATAAATTAAAATAAATTATCTATAATTGGCCTAATATTAATTAAATAAAAAAATAGGATTTGTAATATTACAAATCCTATAAAAATATTTAATTAATTAAACATTAGGCCCTTTTTCAAAACTTACTGCTCCTTTATTGGTATAAAAAGAACCTGTTATAATATTATACATACCTATTTTTCCACTACTAATCTAATAACAAGGAACTAATTCTGCGAGAACTTCGTTATTTGCATATTTTACTATTTTAAAACTTTTCCAATCATTAGTACAACCAGCATATATTCCATTAGTGTAATCATAACCAGAATTTAATATTAAAGTCCCACCCATAGTATAATTACCATGATCAATTGTTCCTGTTGTAGTTCCATTATAAATAAATCGATAATTACCAGTAGAGCTTGTATGTCTAAAAGCAACATCTGTCCAAGTATTTAATGGAAAAACTCCAGTCTCACCTACACCAT
The DNA here is from genome assembly GCA_947168405.1 of uncultured Clostridia bacterium. Taxonomy (GTDB): domain Bacteria; phylum Bacillota_I; class Bacilli_A; order RF39; family UBA660; genus RUG591. Next base: position 955 of record CAMVLU010000027.1, on the reverse strand, counting down.
AAGCAGATATAAATATATCTCTATAAGAGCTATGGGAGTCAATTAATGTACCTGCTGCCCACTAATTCGTATTGCTACCTGTATTACTTACTTCACGAATTGTCCAAAAATAATCATATAGACCAGCAGTACTAGGGATAACAATATCTGTAACAGTATAAGATTTTGCTGGCATTCTTACATATTCAACTTCCTAATATCCACTTGGTAATCTATGAAATAATTCAATAGTATATTCAACATTATTTGTGATAGCTATTGTTTTAGTCATTGTATAACTACCATCTACTCCAGTAATTGTACAACTTCCAAATTCTGCAGTTCCAACGTTAAAATAATAAACATTAAAATTTGTATTACTTTCTAATGGTTTTGCTTTATCAGAAGTAATAGTTTTTGTAGTTCCACGAGGAGATCTTAAAGTTACACTAGTTCCTGCTGGTGCAATTACCCTAGCCAACGCGTAACTAATAAAACTAGTCCCTGAAGTTTTATTTATTAATATTCCTTCGCTCATTTATTTTCCTACCTATCTATTCTTATTTTACTATAACTAATTTTAATGATAATTCAGTAGGCTCATCTGCATAGAATTTTAACTAATTATTTAAAGTTTCAACTCTATATATTTTTGAATATTCAGCCTAAACATCAGCGATACTATCGTAAGCTACTGAACTTAAATCTAATCCTACTACAACACTATAAGAAGCGGATACTCCTCCACAACTAACAGTCTATGTATAAGGAGGCGCTGAACCAGTCCAAGAAGTTCCTAAAGTAAGTGTTGTAGAAGGCGTTTGTAAATAACTAATTGTGTTATCAATAGTAGTCCCAGTATGGGCACTCTAGTAAGTATTTGCCATTTTCACCAACTCCTAATTATAATTTTATTATTTTTTTATCTTTTTGTCAAGATCTTGATTTTTTAAAAATAATTTGATTGCGGCTTTTT
>CAMVLU010000026.1 GCA_947168405.1 uncultured Clostridia bacterium | reverse complement strand
ACATATTATACTTTCTAACAGATCTTTCTTTCTTTCTAAAATCATTTTCATCTAAATATTCAAATATATAAGTCTTTTCCATATATATTCAACCCCCAAACCTCAAGGTAGTATGTTACCCTCAATGTACACATATTATACTACAATTGTTCGAAAAAGTCAACTTTTTTGTTGATATTTCAACAAAAAAAGAGTATTTTAACTCTTTTTTTATAAATATTAATAAAAATATACTATTAACTAGCCTTTTTATTACCAGTATAATTCCATCCATTATTTAATAATGATAAATCATTATATGTACTCCATTTATACTTAGTAGTACCATGATCTGCTAAATTTCTTGTTTTTTCTCTTTCATAACAAACATCTTCATATAAAGGTTCAGACCTTGTAGCTTTTTCAGTTATAGTTGAAAGTCTATAGACTGGAATAGTCTTAACTTCATAACTATCGCATCTTATTTCATCGCTTGAAGAATTAACAATATCTAAATTTCCTGTATAAGTATATGAATCATAATAATAATTAGGTAATGAAGAACAAGTATCACCACAATAACTATAATCAGCGCCTATAAATATATAATGATTTCTTTCATCTTCTTTTGGTATATTTGAATAACTATCTCTACCATTATATTTCCATTCTTCTACTGTAGAAGTTGTAGATCTATTAATAGAATTAACTAAATTATAATTACTATTAGTAATATACAACAAACTATTAATCTCGACGTATTCATAATTAGAACATAATTTTTTTGTATAAGATCCAATTTGAATAAATTGCTTTCTAGTTTTTGAATAAGTCTTTTGATGCAATCCAGATTGTTCACTTTTTCTATATAATTGTACCTTTCTTAGACAAGTAATATCATTATCGCTGCAATTTATTGATTGAGTATCACAGCTAGTTTTATTCCAATTAGACCAATTAGACCAATCACTTAGTTCAGAACCTGATGTCTTAGAATATTCATATAAAGAATCTATATCATATTGAGGTATAGTTATTCCACATTCTTTATTAAATTGTGATTCACTAACAACATCCCCATCTAAACCGAAATAATAACTTGAAACTTTTTCACAAACCGGATGTTTGCAACTTTTTATATAATCAATTTTTGATACTTTAAAACCATCATAATTATAATAATTACCATTTACTATCTTACAACTATATTTTTCTTCATCTAAATTGTTAGTATCACAACTATTCTTATATTTTTCATAAGAAACTATATTTCCATTTGAATCATAATAATAACCATTTACTTTATTACATTTATAAGTTTTTATATTATTTCCTTGAGAACAACTTTTTAAATAGTCAGAATATGATACATTATTCCCCTTCATATCAAAATAATAACTTGAAACTTTTTTACAAATTGGTTTTAAACAACTCTTTAAATAAGATAATTTAGATGAACTATTTCCCTTTGAATCATAAAACTTACCATTATAACTATCATAAGAGCAAGTCTTGATACCGTTATTTTTAACTATTGGTTCATAACTAGATGGTGCAAAATAAATACCATCAGACATAGAACCCTTAATTGGAACAGTTGATGAAACAGCAGATTTAGTATCTATTGTAGATCCAGGCCTCTTCTCACAAATATATGAATCACAATATGAATAGCAGCCTAAATGAACTAAAATATAATCTTCATTTTCACTATCTTTTAAATTAACTTTAAGAATATATTCATCACTTAACTTAGTAATTTGAACATAACTTTTCTCTATATCAACATCTTTATTATTTTTATCAGTTAAAGGTTCAATAATATTTTCATCAATCATATTAGACAAAGTCATCTTTTTAGATTGTTCTATTTCTTGTGGAAGCTTATCATCAGTATAATAAGAAATTGCTGCTTCTTTCATTTTATCAATATTATTACCAAACACTTCTGATTTTAATGCTTTAATACTAGAAGTATCACAATTATAACCATTACAATTAGTTTTTGAATTATTCTTAAATATAGGAGATAAGTATTTAGGTAAAAATAAAATAAGTAATAAAACAATAACCGCTATTAATAAAATTTTTAATAAAAAATTGGTTAATGAAAAACTTCTTTTTTCATATTCTTCAGTATACATAAAACTCCCCTCCCTTTTAATTAATGCACCTTATTATAATCATCTAAAAGGAAAAAGTCAAACCTAATTTGTAAGTTCTACAACGGTTTGACCATCATTAAAATTATCTATCTTATAACTTTTAACATATTTATTTTTTCTTAATGTTTGTTGAGTAGTCTTTTTAATTATTCCAGTACCATTACCATGTATAATAATAACTTTTTTATTTTTCATTTTATAATTATCATTTATAAATTCATTAATTTTAATTCTAGCATAATCCCTATCATATCCATGTAAATCTAATGTAGGAAGATTACTATATAATAGTATCATAATCCAATACCTCTTTTAAAGTTGGTATAGAGTATCTTGAGCCAATTCTAGTAACTGATATAGCACCAGTAATTGAAGCAAGTCTTATAGCCTCATATAATGAATAATTCATTCCTATAAAATATGTAAATGCTCCATGAAATATATCTCCTGCTCCAGTAGAATCTAATGCTTTAACTTTAATACTTGGAATTATTTTATACTTACCATCAATAATAGTAAAACTACCTTTAGCTTCAAGAGTAATAATAATATTGGTTTTAAAATAATCAGACATTTCTTTATGAACCTCTGTAAGTAGATTAATATCATCATAATCAAGTTTCTTATTAGAAAACTCTTCAGCAAATTCATGAGAACAAACAACATATTTAACTTTTTTACATAGAGATTTAACATCATCATTTAATCTACTAGCATCAATTACACTAATAGCATTAGGATTATTATCTAAAACTTGATGAGCAGTTTCAGGATGTTCTCCATCTATTAAGATTACATCACATTTATCTAATACATCATGATTTAGTTTTCTAACTTTATCATCCTTAGAAGTAATAATAGTTCTACTACCATTACTCATATTCGCAATAATATAACTACTGTCAGTAAAATGGCCATTATTTTTTTCTATATATCGAATATCAGCTCCTACTTGAATAAAATCATCTATAATTCTATCTCCGTAGTAATCATCTCCAACAACAGAACATATAATAGTAGGCATCCCCCATTTTTGTAGTAAATATGCCCCATTAGAAGCAGGTCCTCCCCCACATTCAATATGTCTTTCTACTCTATTCTTTGTATTTTCAGTAGGATATTCATTCATTGGTAAAGTAGTATCAAAAGTAGAATGTCCAACACAAATTGCCATCATTTTTATTCCTCCATATTCTAAAATAGTATATCAAATTATTATCAAAAAATCCACGAATTAAATAATTCTAACCTGTCAATATAACTAGTATTTGTAGGAATACCAGATACAACAGGATAATATATTATAAAGAAAATAAAAGATAATAATATAAATATAGGTATTACAATTTTACATTTAATTTTATCATTAATATCTTTTAATAAATTAACTAAACATAACATAATAAATAATAAAGCAGGAAAATAATGATATAAAAACATAACTCTTCCTATAAACATATATGGTAACCATAAAGATAAAAACATAATAATTAAAAATAATGATTTCTTATCTTTTTCGAATATACACTTAAAAAATGTATAAATAAATCCAAATATACTAAATAACCATATAAATAAATTACCAACTCCAGAAATAGACTCTTTAATTTTATCATTATATATTTTTTGATGATACCAAACTGGTTTATAAGAAAAAGGCCAAGTATACCATTTAGATGAATATGGATGATCTTCTTTAAGTTTAGAATGATATAAATACATTTCTTTTTGTTCAATTTCAATATTTTTTAAATTATTAGTATATAAAAGATTATTAGGAAATAATAAATATATAGAACAATATATTATTAAAGGTATAACTATAAAAAAAATACTACCCTTAACTATATATTCACAATTAAACTTCTTATTCTTAAACATATAAATGAAATATATAATAGCAAATCCTAATCCACCATAAAATCCCGTCCATTTAACAGATATAGATAGGGCAAACAATAATCCCGATAAAAATAAATATCTAGACTTTCCACTCTTAATAAATTTATACATAAAGTAAGCAGCAAGTAATATAAATAATACTAAATATGAATCTACCGTACCCATTCTTGTATGAGCAAAATGAAATGTATCTAAAGATAAAATTAAACTACTAAGAATTGCATACTTTCTATATTTAAATAATTCTTTTCCAAATAAATACATAACAAGTATCATTAGAATGCCTGAAACATTACCCATAAATCTATATGTAAAAGGAGAAAAATGATTTGTAATAACTATAGGAATCATCTGAAGTATTTTTCCTAAAGGTGGATGAGTCCATTCATAAGTCTTAATATTATGAGCATATTCATAAGCCGTTCTTGCAAAATATATTTCATCAAAATAAGTAGAATTCATATAACTAATTTGTTTTGGAATAATTTCTTTTTCATCATATAATTTTTTATTTAATATTTTTGAATTATTTTTAATAGACTTAATATTTATATATTCTCCATTATCATTATAAAAAGCTACTTCTCCTAAAGTAGAATCATTTAAAAAATTAAATCTAATATATTTTGCCTTTTCTAATAATTCTTTTTTATCCCAAGCAAATGCTCCACTACCTTCAATCTCATTGATATATGTATAATCTTTATTATCCATTGAAGTATATACTTGATATTTTGAATTATTATGTCCATTAAATATCATCATATGATTAATATCATCATATTTTTCCAATTCAAAAATAATTACATCACCATTTTTGAAACTATAAAATGATTGAGGATTTTCAAAAGATCCTAAATTCATAAAAGATAATATTCCATAAATTAAAAGAATTATAAAAATAGTAATATAATCTTTAATATTTAATTTTTCATTTTTTTCATTTAAAAATTTCTTAATCATAATATATTTTCCTATTCTAAATATATTTTAATACACATATTATTTTTAATCAATTTAAAAAGAAGGATAAAATCCTCCTTTTAATATGTTGTTCCACCCCACTCAACTGCAGTAAATCCATTACGTTTAAATTGAGTTAGTTTTTCTTCTTTTATATTAGTTTTTTTATCAACTTTTTTAATATGAATAACAATTCTTAATAAAGAATCTGGTTTAGGATTAATATTAATTTTGTTATAACTTTCTCTTTCATCAGTTAATTCAAAATAAACTAAATTCTTTTTGTTATTTTCAAGTATTGGTAACCAATATGTAATAAACTCATTAGCTTCTCTTTCACTTAAACCTATATAATCAAGTTTTTTTTCTAGGAAATTGATAGCGTCTTTATCTTCTACATAGAATCCTTCACTAAAGTCTACTGTATGAATTCGATTCTCATCCCAATATAATCCATAATAGTATCTTCCATTTTTATCATATAGATCACCATTACTTTTAGCTTTAACAATCCATTGATTTTCAAATTTAGGATATGTAGTTTTCAAATACTCAGGATGTTCAAAATTAACAGTAACTTTTGTAGTCTTTTTAGGATATAAATATAAAATTGGTTTTGCTAAACCTCCACAAGAAAGTTCTTTTATAGAGCCACCATTTTTTTCTGAATAAATAAACTCAATACATTTATTATCATTTTTAATTAAATTAAATAAAACACCATCCATATATTTAGATCCAAATGATCCTCTACTGATTTCATATTTATCTACACCAAAATCATATATTAAATCATTTGAAAAATTAACTAACTTAATATGATTATCTTTTTCAACTAACATGTAATTGTCATCAGCAACTCCCAAAATATAATCATATTGATCCATAGAAACTGGATTTAAATTATAATCAAATACACCCAATGATTTATGATTATCAGAATTTTGAACAAATATATAATTATTGATTTGTTTAAAAGAACTATAATTTCCAGAAAAAAGCGCATTTCCATTTGTATAGTCAATAACATATGTTTTAGTATCCTTCACAAAAACAATACCTTTAGTATTTCCTATAGTTGTAACTGGAATTTTAGGATCATCAACATTATATTTATGGTAAGTTGCATAATCATAAGAAGAATTAGTTATTTTAGCACCAGTAACAAAATTATAAATGTCACTTTTATGATTATTATCAGTTACAACTGCATATTCTGTAAAATGATCTTTTTCATAAATTGGTTTTATTTCATTATAATCAATATTCTCCAAAGCCTTTTTACCAGTAACATAATTAGTCAAATGCCCCTTATTATTCTCGTCTTCCCACCTTACAAATGGTAAACTCGAATTTTCACTTAATAAAATAACATTTTTATATTTTTGATTAGTCTCTACAATATATTCTCTTAAATTATTTTTATTTCTATTTAAACTTACTACATCATTCTTTTTATCAACAAATACAATAAAACTAGTATCTTTATTATAAACATGTTTTTTTAATTCACCATAATTACATTTAGTATCTATACCATTAATCCTACATTTATGTAAATATACAGTTCTATCTTCATTTATTCCAATAAATTGACAATCTATTCGTTTATCTATATCTACATAACTAATAGCATCCTCAATAGACAATAATTCATTGTGTTCTTTATAATAATTATCAATTATAATTTCAAGAGCTTGTCCATATCCATCAATAGCTTCTTGTTGGTTTTTTAATGCAGTTTCTTTTCTTTTAATTTCTTCTTCTTTTTTAAGTTCATTATTATGTATTACAAAAGAAATGCAACAATAAAAAACTAAAAAAACAAGAGATATACAAATTGCTATTACAGCCCATTTACTTGTCTTCTTTTTCTTATCATTATTTATTGAACTTGTAGCAATCTCTTTATTTTGAGTTTCTAAATTAGTAGAAACTTCTACACCTTGAGTATTTTCTGGAACTACATTATTTTTTTCATTATCCATTCTTATCACCTATTATAATTATAAAATAAAAATTATAATACTGAACAAAAAATAACAAAATATTGTTAAGTAATATTAAAAAGCAGACATATGTCTACTTTTAATTATCATTAATAATATCTTCTTCATTTTCTTCATAATCTTTTTCTAAATTATTCTGATCAATATTATTTTTAATCTTTTCAATATTTGAACTAGAAGCATATACAGTAATCTTTTGAATATTACTATCAAATGGAATTAATTTCTTATTATTAGCATTTTTAATAACTTCTCTAACAATCTTCATAGGATTATCACTATAACTATAATAATATAAAGTATTATCATTCATATGACTATCAACATCGAAATATTTTAATAAATAATATTCAACTTTAATATTATCTCTTTCTTCTTCTTTATATTCAATATTTGTATTATAGTGATTATTAATTCTAAAATCATCTCTCATATCATATTCATATTTAACTGATTTGTACATATTATCATTAGGCGCAACCACATCAAAATTTACAGTACCTGAAATAATAAGCCCACATCCAGCACCTAATACAATTAATGATCCTATAAAACTAATAATCATTCTTTTAATATTACTTTTTCTATTAAATATGAAATTAAATATTAGTAATAAAATAATAATAGCCATACAAGCAGAAGATAAAATACTTAATAATAAACCAATAAAGAATATTCCTGTTTTATATAACATAAATGAAATAATTAATCCTATAAATAAACAAACTAATCCAAAAGCAATACTTAAAGCAATCCATGCTAAGAATATTTTTACAAAAATAATAAATATCTTAAACAATCCATTAATAAATTTATAATCACTATGATTAGGATCTCTAATAATAATTTTATTTTCATTTATATTCACTTTTTCATTATTATCTTTTTCTTCAGTTTTTTCTTTCTTTACTTCCACATAATAATTTAAATATCTAGTTTTAAATACTTGTGACCAAATTACTAAAGAACCAATAATACAAACTATACTTAAAATAGAATTAATAATATCAAGTAAATATCTACTAACAATAACTGGAAATAAACTAAATACAATTGAGAATAATCTATTACCTAAGCTTAATATTATAGATGATAAAATAAATAAGATAAATATAACTAATATTTGTTCTAATATACATTTTATTTTACATTTAAAAGTCATATTGACAAACAAATTAATTGAATCAGAAATATACTTTAAAAAATCATCAATATAATTATTAAGTTTCTTTTTACTTTCTTCTTCTCCTTTTACTTCTTTAATATCTTTATTTAATAAGTCATCTATATTAAGATCAAACTTATTACATAAAGCAATAATTTTATCCATCTCTGGATATGCTTGAGCAGATTCCCATTTAGAAATTGCTTGACGTGATACCCCAAGTTCATCAGCAAGTTGTTCTTGTGAAAGATTATTTTCTTTTCTAATCTTTTTTAAATTTTCGGAAAATTGATTATTCATATTTTCCCCTCCTTTACAAGAAAATCATACAATTTCTACCAGTTGCATTCTACCAACTTTAAGTTGTTTTTTGTATAATCTTAGTTGCATTTACTATATTTTAACAAAAAAAAAGTAGATTTCTCTACTTTTTTACCATCCAGTTCCAAAATTTTTAATTGTATACTTTTTAGTTTTATTATTATATTTTAAAATACCTACTCTACTAATATTCGTTATCCATCCTAAGTTTTCATTATATTCACCATCTGGTACCATAATTGGATTAATATCAGCTCCTTCAGCAGGTTGTAATTGATAAGTTACTTCAAATGCAATATCTTTATCACTTAAACCCATAGTAGATAATTCAGAACTATCCATTTCATCCTTTGATGAATATATCTTAGTAACATTAAATCTTGAATTAATAATTGAATCTTTATAAACTCCATTTTCAATATATTCTTTTAATGTAGTTTCAATTTTATATTTAGCAGCTTCATGATTATTTTTAATATCTTCAATACTATCAAGATATTCTTCTAAAGTTATTTTCTTTTTCATTATTTCTTTTGCAATTTCTATATCTCCAATATATCTTAAATGCCATGGTTCATATGTATATCCAGTAGAATCTTCTCTATTTTCTAAATATCTTAAAATGAAACCATAATCTGCTAATTTGTTATGTATTTTTGCAAAAGTTTCTCTATCTGCAATCATCTCATCATTATCAAATTCTAATTCTCCATCTTCTTTTCTTATACAAATATCAATAGCTAAACCTGTATGATGTTCAGAATATCCAGGAACAGCAACAAACTTTCTTACATAATCTATTCCTTTTTCTGGATCAACTGACCATTCATCCCATAAGTCTTGTTGAGCTTTAACTGACCGATATACACTATCAAGTTCTATATTAACTCCTTCTTTTTCAAGTGCTTTCTCAAGTTTTAAATAATTTTCATAGGCATTCTTTTCTACTTTAATATCTTCATCCCAAGCATTTTTAGCATCAACTAATTCGACATTTTTTTCCCAATCATCTGGTAATTGTGAATACTTATTAACTAATACTAAATAATCATATTTATCTGTTTTACTACATCCAGATACAACAAATAAACCAACGAATAATAATAAAACTAATAATCTAAGTATCTTTTTCATAGATTCTCACCTCAATTAAATCTTTCCATTTTTTCTTAATTTATCAATATATTTTCTTTGAGTATTAATAAATTCTTCCTTATTTTTTAATAAATTTCTTATATCATATAAGAATTTATCATATTTTTTATCTTTAAAATAAAATTTAGCATATCCTGATATTCCAAATTTATCAAATAATACTTGATAAGCATTTTCAAATATTTCATCATCAGTAAATGTAGGATTTAGTTTCTTACCATAGGTATATGATCTTCTTAAACACTGTTCAACTGAATCATTCCTATCAGCTGATGATACAATTTTTCCATAAATACTTCTTGGATCAATTTTTGAAGAAGCTCTATGGTCTTCAATTGCTTCTTTAATTATAATTAAATCATCATTATTAAAATATTCTTTTAAATAATTATCCTTATAAGCAATTTCACCAGATATTTTTTCATGATTAAAAGAATCAATATGATGACCTATATCATGATAAGCAGCAATAGTATATACCATATCTAAATTAACATCTAATTTATTTTCAATAACTATTTCAAAACTTCTATTAATAACATATTTTATATGTTCTATTCCATGAGCAACTTCATTTTTAGCATATTCTGGAAAAATATTATCTTCTATATATTCTTTTAAATTCTTATTAACACATAATCTAATTTGTAAATCTGGACTTTTTAAAAAAATATCCATTTCTGTTTTTATAAAAACGTTTTTATCACTAAATAATTTATTCATTTTCTTTAAATAATTCTGATATTTATCATCAGGAAAATACATTTTAGCATATCCACCATTACCATATTTACTAAATAATTTTTTAAAAGAATATTCAATAACTTCATTAATTGTTGGATTCTCATCTATATGTCTATCATATTGAAAAGCAATTGATCTTTTAAGCATATTTTTAACATCAATAGCTCTATCAGCAGAAGATACTAATTTACCATATATACTTCTTGCTTCATATTCTAAACTTGCTCTATGATCTACTATTGCTTCTGATATAATTTTAATTTCATCTTTATTAAAGAACTCTTTAATTTTACTATCTTTTAAAAACATATCACTTGATACCTGTTCATGATTATCAGGATCTGTACTATAACCTATATCATGATATACAGCAATTACATAAACCATATTTGGATTAACATCTAAATCAAATTTTTTCATTAATTCAAAACTACGTTTAATTACTTCTTTTATATGATCCCAACCATGTCCTCCATAATCATTAGAATTATAAATAGTTTTAATATTACTATTTACATATTTAATTAATTTCTTATCTACACCTTTCATAATAACCTCATTTCTTTAATATAATCATCATTATATTCTTTAGAAACTAATTCATTACATTTTAAATATTTTTTAGCAGTTTTTTGATAAGCATCTATTGTTATTTTATTTTGAATGCTCATATTACACTCTCAAATATTCAACATTTCCAGGCTCATCTTTAACTTTATTAGTTCTAGAAGTAATATTATTAACTTCACAATATCTATTTTTAAATTCATCTTCTTGTTTAAGTAAATTTCTCATATCTTCTAAAAATACTCTATAAGTTTCATCTTCAAAAAACATATTTTCTGGATTTTCTTCACTATATCTTTTAGATAATCTTTTAATTGTATAATCTAAATAATCTTCTATTACTTCTTCTGGCATTCTCTCATGAGCAACAAAAAAACTTCTAATAAATACTATTTCAATTCTAGTATTTCTATCAGCAGATGATATTAATTTACCATATACACTTCTTGGCTCATCTTCTTTTGATGATCTATGATCTTCTATAGCTTCTTTTATTATTTTTCTCTCTTCATCAGTAAAAAATTTTTTCATTCCATTATCATTCATAAAATTCTTAGCCGCAATTAAATTATGAGTTTCATGATCAATATATTTACCCCAATCATGACAAGAAGCAATTGCATAAATCATATTATGATCTAATCCTAATTTATAAGTATCATTTAATGCAAAACATCTTCTAATAACTTCTAATATATGAGCAAGATTATGTCCTCCATCATTTTTCTTATATTCAGGAAAAATATGTTCTTTTATATAATCTTTAAGTTTTTGATTAACATCTTTAGTATAATATTCTAATTCATTAATATTATTTGCTTCTAATATCATATTTCTAATAACATCAAAAGGTTTTTTATAATCATCTTTTACTTCATCATATACTCTATATAATACTTCATCTAAAGATAATTTAGGATTATGTCTTCTTATTTCATCAAAAGTAAGTTTAAGTTTATTATTTAGTCCATTTACTTTCATAAATCTTTTTCTAAACTTTTCTTTATCTACAACCAACTTAGCCGCATCATCTAAGAATTTATTAAGTTCTGAATCTTCAAAATACATTTTTTTATAAATATAACCATTTTCACCATATTTATCTAAAATATACAATTTGGCATCTTCAATAATATTATCTAATGTTTCATTAGGCATATGTTCAAGCCTATAAGTATATGTTCTTTTTATAGTATTATCTAAAACAACATTTCTATCAGCAAAAACCATAATTTTACCATAAATACTTCTAGGATCACCTTTCTTGCATGATCTATGATCAATTATAGCATCACTCATTATTTTTAATTCTTCATCACTAAAAAATTCCTTTAACTTTTTATCTTCAAGTAATATTTTAGCAGAAACCTTCTCATGATTTTCATAATCTATATAGTGACCAATATCATGATAAGCAGCAATAGTATAAACCATATTTATATTAACATCTAAGTTATTATTTTTTACAATTTTTTTACTTCTATCAATTACATATTTTATATGATCGATACCATGTCCTTCTTCATTTTTCCTATATTCAGGTAATATTTCATTTTCAATATACTTTTTTAATTTACTATTAATTCTCATAATAAACCTCCTCACTATTAAATATTATAGTACAAACAAATAAAATTTTGTATAAAAAAAGACTATTACTAGTCTTAAATTAACCATTAATGATTCCCATTTACCATCATTACATCTTGTTTTGTTTTAACTTTTATCGGTCTAAGGGATCTTTTTAAATAAATACCTATTATAATTAATATAATACCTAAAATTAGTAAACCTATAGGTATATAAATATTAATATCTTGTGATATTTCTAAAGGATTATTAGGATTATAAAAAATATTAATTCTATCCCCTTCATTAAAACCACTCTTTTTTCTTAATATTGCTTCATACTTCTTACCCTCAACTGTATATCTTATATAAAGATCATAAGTAGCATCAATCGCATTACCGTTTTTATCAATATAAGCATCATGTACAATTTCAGTTTTATATATTTTAGCATCAATCTCAGTAAAGCTCTTATAACGTTGATATAACCATATAAATATACCTCCACATATAATAAGAATTAATCCTATAAATACTAGTAATTTCCATATCTTTTTTAACTCAAATAGTTTACTCATATTAATCCTCCAATAATAAAATTAATAAATTAACCATATCTTCATATTAATTATAACATATCTTAAAAAAAAATAAATTATTATAATAAAATATAGTAGTAATACTATTTATATAATATAATTATTATGGAAGGTATAAATATGAAAACAATAATAAAAAAAATAATATTAATATATTTAATTATTTTACAATTATTTAACCCATTAGTAGTAAAAGCTCTAGATTATCCAATAGTAAACTCTAAAATAATTGAAATATATGATTTAACTAATAAAGAAGAAATTTATGGAATTAACTCAGATAAAATAACATCAATCGCATCATTAACAAAAATAGTTACCACAATAACAGCAATTGAAACAATAAAAGATTTAAATGAACAAGTAACAATTACAAATGAAATATTAAATACAGTTGACTGGGATGCATCAAAAGCTGGATTAAAAAATGGAGATAAACTAACTTATATGGATCTACTATATGCATCAATGTTACCATCAGGAGCAGATGCTACAAATGCTATTGCAATATTAAGTTCAGGAAGTATAGAAAATTTTGTAAATAAAATGAATGACTTAACTATTAAATTAAAATTAAAGAATACTCATTTTGTTAATGTTACAGGTCTAGATGATAATAATCATTATTCAACTGCAAAAGAAATAAGAATACTTCTAGAATATGCATTAAACAACAATTTATTTAAACAAATATATCAAACCAAGCAATATACTTTAAGTAATGGATTACAAGTAAAATCAACATTATTTAAATATAATAATAATTTACTTGATACAAGTAATATAATGGGAAGTAAAACAGGGTATACAGGAAATGCAGGATATTGTCTATCATCATTAAGTAATATAAACTCTCATGAATTTTTAATAATAGTATTAAATGCTGATAAAATAGATGGGAAATACTATAATATAATAGACTCAATTGACTTAATAAATTTCTTACTAAAACATTATAATAATCAAATATTAGTAAAGAAAAACAAATTAATAAAAACAATACCAATAAAATTAAGTAAAACTAAAAATTATAAAATTAAAACTAAAAAAAATATAACATACTATCTACCAGATGACTATGATAAATCAAAACTAAAAATAAAATATGAAGGTAAAGAATATTTAACTTTTATAAATAAAAAGAAAGATAAAATAGGTACAATTTCATATTATTATAATAATAAATTAAAAAATAAAGAAAATATAATACTAGATATAGATCCTAAAATAAGTATAATTGAAATATTCAAATCTTATTTCTATATATTATTAGGAATACCATTAATAATAATATTATTAAGAAAAAGAAAAAGACTAAATTAGTCTTTTTTATAATTTATAATAATATCTTCAATTATTTTTACCATTTGATCAGTAGTATCATATTCAATTATTTTATCAGTAACAGATTTTATTGAAGAACTAAATTTATTACCCTTTTTATAAATACAATAAATCGGTTTATTCTCATCATAAGCAAACGCAAGTTCCATGCCTAAACCTGTCGCAGGAAAACTAACTTCACAAATATAAAGATCAATATTCTTATAAAAATCTCTTCCATGATAAGAATATTCATCAGACTCATGAGGAAGAATAATTTCATAATCTTTTAAATTATCACATTCTCTTATAGGTTTATACAGCTCATTTTTATAATCAAAACCTCTAGAATGAGCAACATAAATTATCATTAATTCACCACCTAATATGATTATATCAAAAAAAGAATAATTTAATAATCTATTTTCTTATTTTTATAAACTCCTTTGGTTTATTATCATTAATTATACTAATCTGGTCACATAAAACATCATCATAAGGTAAATCGGCATCAAATTTAGTATCAGCTGCATTAATGGCTCCTAATACTTCAGACACAGGAAGTCTTAAAATTCTAAATAAAACTTCATTTGCACTTATAGAACCATCAAATTGATGATTATAATATGGAGAAATATAAGAATCCTTATAATCTTTTACATATATTTGTTTAGTATGATTTTTCTTGTGTCTAGTAATAGAATTTTTTCTGGTATTTAACTCATTTGGATATGAATAAATAAAATGGGGTATTCCACTACTATCAACATACTTACCATGTATTACAGGAAGAAAGCATCGCAAATCAAAATCCGGATAATAATCTACAGAAAGATTTTCTCCACACATTAAAGACATTATAGTGTATTCATCCATAGTATCCAATATTTGAGCAATCTGACTAGCATTTAAATTACCAATTAAAGGTTCAGATAAATCACTTTCACAATAAAAACCTTTGCTTGGATCATATTTATAATGATTATCTCCAAATAATAAAGAATTAGTGGGAAATTTACCCAAATATTTCTTTCTAGCTTCTTTTATCCACTTATTATATTGTTCCCTATTTAAACCTTTTTCAGCATCAACAAATTGATTATTAAAACTCATAAACCCTCCTAAAACATTACTTATTATATAATATAAAAATTAAGAAAGTCAAAAAAAGATACTAAACTTTTTTAATTTCTTCTATTTTTTTAACTATTAATTCTTTATAACCAGTAGAATCATCAAATACTCTATCAAAATAATAATTATCAAAACTTTCAATACATACTTCACATGTAGTATTAATTAAACATCCATCAGTTAAATGCCCTCCTACAGTTTTACCTTCTTTGTCAGATAATGAAATATGTATATGGCATCCGTTTTTAGATACTGTTCCAGTTACACTAACAATTTCAAAATCTTCTTTTGCTTCATAAAAACCTTCTGCACCTACTAATCTAAAACGAGCTTCATATACGCAACCTACTGCACATTTAATAATACCAGCATTAATATTATTCTCTTCAGCAAATTTAATTATTTCTTTCTTTAAATCTTGCCCTTTTTTTAATCTAAAAATATAATTCATAAATCCTCCTATAAAAATATTTAATAATTAGTCTATATACATGTATTCTATTAATGATAAATCATCTCCAAGCAATTCTGCAAAGTCAACGCCTAATTTATTTTTAAATTTTTCAAAACGCTTAACAAATTCATCATAAGATAATAAAAATAAATCAAGGAAACTTAAAAATAAGTCTTTTGCATAATAAATACCATTTCTATATAAATAATCAAATATTTTAGATATATTATCCATATCTATCTGACTTATCATCTCTTCATCAAAATTTTCATGTAATATTTTTTCATCTATTTCATCAAGTATCATATAAATGCCTTCTCCTTTCTTTTTATACCATCAAATGGATATTCTGCCATTAATTCTTTTAAATCAATACCATATTTATTTAATAACACTCTTGGAGCCATACCAAAAAAAGGATGTAATTTCTCTCCATTAACTAATGATATATTCTTTGCTCTCAAATAACTAATTAATGCATAATTCTGATCAGGGCTTTTTATTAGAAAAGAAGGTGTAATAAAATCCAAAATATCATATTGACTAGCTAATTCAAATAAGATTGGTGCTTTAACAATCATAGATTTTGCTTTTGCTATAACAGAAGCAGTAAATATCTCTGGTCGTTCTTGAAATTCTTTACTTTGCATTAATTTTCGAATATCTGAAATCTTTGCACGTGCTAAAGTTTGAGATGTAAATAAATGTGGATATTTTTTAAATTCTTCACTATTTATTATATCCCGTATATCTCTTATATTAGAATGTGCTAATGTCGTTGAAGTAAATAAATGTGGATAGTTCTTAAATTCTTCACTATTTATTATATCTCTAATATCCGTAATCTTTGCATGGGCTAATGTTGAAGATGTAAATAAATGTGGATATTTCCTAAATTCTTCACTATTTATTATTTCTTTTATATCCCTTATATTTGAAAATGCTAATGTTTCTGATGTAAATAAATGAGGATATTTCTTAAATTCTTCACTACTTATTATATCTCGTATATCTCTTATATTTGAAAATGCTAAAGTTGTTGATGTAAACAAATGCGGATATTTCCTAAATTCATCACTACTTATTATATCTCGTATATCTCTTATATTAGAATGAGCTAATGTTTCTGATGTAAATAAATGCGGATATTTCCTAAATTCTTCACTATTTATTATATCTCGTATATCTCTTATATTAGAATGAACTAATGTTTCTGATGTAAATAAATGCGGATAGTTTTTAAATTCTTCACTACTTATTATATCTTTTATATCATTTATATCTGCATGTGCTAAAGTCTGAGATGTAAATAAATGTGGATAGTTTTTAAATTCTTCACTACTTATTATTTCACGTATATCTCTTATATTTGAAAATGCTAATGTTTCAGATGTAAATAAATATGGATAGTTCTTAAATTCTTCACTATTTATTATGTCTTGTATATCTTTTATATTTGCATGGGCTAAAGTTGTAGATGTAAATAAATGTGGATAGTTCTTAAATTCTTCACTACTTATTATTTCACGTATATCTCTTATATTAGAATGTGCTAATGTCGTTGAAGTAAATAAATGTGGATAGTTCTTAAATTCTTCACTATTTATTATATCTTGTATATCTCTTATATTAGATTGTGCCAATGTCGTTGAAGTAAATAATTCTGGATGCTCTAGATATTCTCTACTTTGTATAATTGATTTTACTTCCTCCAAAGTCGTATATCTTAAATATATAGATTTAGCAATAAGTAAATTACCCTTCTTATCAATTTTTATATTTAATTTTTCAACACTTTTAATTGTTTCTACATCTACAGCTAAAATAGAAGTATTATCATTAATTGCTTCTACACCATAATTAGCTAAAACATATTCATATGTTTCTTTTAATTTAGCTGGATTAGCACTTAAAATATGTAAACAGGATTCTACATTATAAAAATCAACTCTACAATTATTAAGAAATTCAACATTTCTAGAAACAAAATCAACATTTGTATATAAAACACTTGAACATTTTTCTATATTTGAAGGCGAAATTTTTAATACATTAATTAAATAATCAAGCGTTCTATCAATCACATCATATTCCCCAACATCAAAAATCCTATTATTCCCGCTAATAAGTTTAATATAATTTATATGATATTTATCACATAACTGCATTAATCTATCGTGACTAATCATTTGAATCACCACTTATATTATAACATAACCTATTTAACTAAACCATATGACTCATCTATTAAAGCAATTATATCATTATCTTTTAAAGTATCATTCAAAATAATAGTAATCCAATCTTTCTTATTCATACGATATGCAGGATAAAAACCTTTATTATTAAATAATTTTTGAATCTTTTCTCTACCTAATTTAATATTAATTACTTCAACTTTACCAACACCATTATCTATTTTTGAAACATCTATATACATTATAATACCATACCACTTTTTACTAGATGCTTTTCTAAAAACACCA
>CAMVLU010000025.1 GCA_947168405.1 uncultured Clostridia bacterium | reverse complement strand
CTTATATCATGCAAGAATTTATTTTTTTCGGGAAATATATTATGACAACGAGGACATTCATATGAATTATATCTAATTTTATTTCTAAATTTATTGGTACTTTACTTGTATTAGTAATTGTAAATTCATATGGATTTGTATTCTCTAGTCCCATATCATCTATCATTGGTACATTACTATTTAAATTTATTGTATTTGATTTTTCTTTAAAATCTATACTTATTAATCCATTTAATAAACTATTTAATCGATTATCTTTTTTATAATACATAAAATATATACTTGCTAAACTTATTCCTAATCCTAATATTATTGTTAATATTAACGCTATTCTTTTTTTCATAATTTACCTCTCAATTAAATATCTGTATTATAGATATATTTTAATTATATATCTACATTTGAGATAAATCAAGCATTTTTAATCTCATTTTGAGATAATTTTCTTGGTGAATATATATGATAGGAAAAATACTTAAATATATGAGAATAAAAAATAATATGAAACAAAGTGAATTATCAAAATTAACTAATATTCCTCAAAATACAATATCTCAGTATGAAACTGGAAGAATTCAACCAACTTATGAAATAATTGAAAAAATTGCTAATTTCTGTGGATATAAAGTAGAATTTATTGGCAAGAATGATGCTGTTAATTCCGAAAATATAGAAAGAAAAGAAATATAAAAAATTCTAAAACATTGCGTCTTAGAATTTTTTATTTAAAATGATCCTCGATATAAATTTGCATTATTATCTAAATAAGTAGAAGGATTATTAAATATTAGACATAAATAACCTTGACTTCCATGATTTCTCCAATTAACATCTTCTGATGTTTGTAATAAATTTTTAGCATATACATCAGCTCTATTGGTATCTAATGTTTTTAAGGTTGCATCATTTGGATCCATTATTAAGAAATCTTCTTGATGTAAATTATCTAAATCTGCTCCTTCTCTAAGTCCAGTAACAGCTACAAAGTGTCTAGTATATCCATCTGGTTTAGGTGCACCATTTACTCTTATAACACAAGGTCTTCCTTCTAATACTTCATTAGCCATGACTTTTAATGTATCTTGTTCATTATTAGAACCTATTGATTGATAACTCATAATTTTATTACTATTTGAATCATTAAATATTTCATCACTATATTTTAATGAATAATTTAAACATCCATCAGGATTTTGTTTACCTATTTTAGTTAATACATTTTGATATCCATTATTTGTTTTAACTACAACATATTTATTTCCATTAAATTCAAATATATCAGTATTTTCATTTTGATTAGTTGCTAAATTTGATGACATTTGAATATTACCTAAATCAATTGTTGTATCTAAAGAAATATCACTAACATTAATTTGACTTTGATTAATTTCCTTTAATGTTTTTAAATATGAATCAACTAATGTTTTATCATCTTCATTAAAATTTGTTTCTAAATTGTTTAAAGATATTAATAATTGCTTATAAATAGTTTCTGAATATCGATATAAAGTATCTATACTATCAATTACTAAATTAATTATATTTAAATAATTAATTCTTTCTTTTTCAAATAATTCATAGTTTGAATCACTCCAATTAGAAATATCTAATTTAACTATTTTGTTTTTTAAAGTTACTACTTCATCTCTTAATTTTAGATAATTATTATTATTTATAAAATCACATATTGTTTTAACTTTTTCATGAATAGTTTTATAATCTTCATATTGCATTATAAATCCTCCAATTCTTGAATGTCATTTTCTAATTGTATTTCAACATCTTCATATTCTGATAATCCTTTTTTTAATACTTCTAAAGTATTTTTTAAATTAAGAGAAAAATTAGTCATATTTTTTAAATAAATACCTAAACTTGAATCGATTTTAGTTTTATCAGGTCCAACCCATTTAGATTCATCTAATGATAAATATGCATCATTTACATTTTTAGTTTCTTCTTCTAATTTATCTAAATTTTTAGACATTTTATTTATTATATCATCTAAAGATTTAGTATTAATTTGTAAATCATATCCATTCATTTTATTTCTCCTATATTTAATAAATTCTTTTTGGTTTTAGCAATTACTTCTACATCATGATTTGCAAGATTAATCATAAATTCACCATAATAATTTAAATTTTCTGTATATAAATTTAAATCATTTATAATACCTTCCAATTTTTCAATTATATTTATAGATTCAGATCCTGTATATTGTTCTTCAACTTCTTTTATTTGTTTAATTAAATTAGATTTTAATTCTTGTAATTCATCACTTTCTTTTTTAAAATATGTTCCAACACTTTTAATTGCTGTTGTATCTCTTATAACCATATTTCCTCCTTTATCTTATTTCATTTGATTTAACATATGCTATTTTTCCACCATATAATATTTTTGTCCATCCATTATGACTTTCAGCAAGTAATTGAACATTGCTATTGTATGGAAGAGTATTAATTATATTTCCATTAGGATAATTATTAATATTTAAACTTGCAGTATTAACTATTTTAGTATCAATAACTTCTAAAGGAGTGTCTGGCGTTATATATCTAGAACATACATATGCCTCAAGTCCCCCTACTCTAACTTTAGTCCATCCATCAACATCATCTTCTAATATTTCTACTTCAGTACCTGGAGCAATACTAGATATTAAATTACCATTAGGACTACTTCTAACATTTAAATAATCTGAAGTTGTATTTACTTTACCTTTTTTAGTTTCTGGAAGAGGTGTATATTCTATAGAATTATTAATTCCTTGATAATTAACTTCATCTTTATAATTTATTTCATCTTGATAAGTAATTGCTATATTTAACAAATTATTCCAATTTGTATTTACTTTTTCTACTGTATTGATTAAATTTTTCATATAATCTTCTGTATATTCTAAAACATTATATTTATTTTTATCTATTGAGAATTCATTTAAAGAATTTCTTAAATTATTACTTATTGAAATTGGATCTGTTTTAATTATTACTTCTTTTTCTCCACTAGTATTTGTATATTTACTCATACTTCCTCCTATTCTACTATCTCATTATCAACAAACTTTATATTTAAATATTTACGACTTGCTAAGTAATCACACATATGTACAAAATTTTCATATTTAGTCTTAGGAATTGGTAAAACATCATTTGTATAACTATTAGTATTCCATGGACCCATATGTGATTCTATTGCTTTACAAACAAAATTTATTTCTTTATCTGTTAATTTTAATTTATCTTTATTTTCTAATATATAATTTTTAATTAAAGTTGGATGATTAAATTCTGTATATTTACTATGATTTAAGCCACTTTTTAATCCATCATGAAGTATTAAGGTCATTATCATTAAATCTTTTTCATCATCTGTATATTTATCTCCAATACAAGGATTATCAAGTAAGTCTTTTGCTATTTTAACTGCTGCTTTAACATGTCTTATTAATCCTCCATCACCTAATGTAAATTCAGGATGATATTTACCAGTTGAAGATGCAGGAATTGTAAAAAAATAATCAGGTAATAAATTAATCATTGTTTTACAACTTTCTTTAATTTTTTTATTTTTTATATAATTTAATTCTTTATTAAAATTTTCATATTTTTCCATATTATTCTCCTATAAAATTAATTAATATACTATTCTCAATATATATTTTATCATACTTTATATAAATATTGGTATTATTTTCTTCTAAATATTCTTTTTCTAATAATTCTTTAATATTATATACTTCATGTATATCTATTTTATATTTATCATAAAAGTCATTTTTATTTATACCATTTATTTTCCTAAAACCAAGAATAAGTTCATATGATATTTTATCTTTTAATGATAATATTTCTTCTTCTCTTTTAAAATTATTTATATATTCATTTAATATATTTGTATTAGTATAACGAATATTATCAATATATCCACTTGCTCCTAAACCAAATCCATAATATTCTTGATTATTCCAATATACTAGATTATGATGTGATTCATATCCAAATTTGCTAAAATTAGATATTTCATAATGATTAAAACCATTTTCTTTTAATGTATTGCAAATTAAATTATACATTTCAAAATCTATCTCTTCATCTATATTTTTTTCTTTATTTATATACAGAATAGTATGAGGTTCAATCATTAATGAATAAGTTGAAATATGATTTACATTTAAACTAATAATGTTATCTAAATCTTTTTTTAAATCATCTATCGTTTCATTAGGAATAGCATATATTAAATCAACATTAATATTATTAAAGCCTAACTCTTTTATTAATTTAATTTTATCTTTTACTAAATTAAAATCATGTTTTCTTCCTAAATAATTTAATAATTTTAAATTAGTAGATTCAACTCCCATTGATATTCGATTAACCCCATTTTCTTTTAAAAGTATTAATTTTTCTTTATCAATATTTTCAGGATTAACTTCAAAAGTAAATTCATATTCTTTAGCTAATTTAATTATTTTTAAAATATCAAATAATTCTTTTAATTCATTTATCTTTAAAGAACTAGGTGTTCCTCCTCCAATATAAATAGTTTTAATTAATTCATTCTTATAATTTTCATCAATTTCTTTTTTTAATGATTTTAAATATGATTCAACTAATTTTTCATTATAAAATTGTTTTGTAAAAGCACAGTAAGAACATATATTAGAACAAAAGGGAATATGGATATAAATAGATGATACCACTACTCTTCTCCTTTTAAAACAGTTAAAAATGCTTCTTGAGGTATATCAACATTTCCAATTTGTTTCATTCGTTTTTTACCTTCTTTTTGTTTTTCTAATAGTTTTTTCTTACGAGATACATCTCCACCATAACATTTAGCAAGAACGTCTTTTCTCATAGCTTTAATATCACTTCTAGCAATTATTTTAGAGCCAATAGCTGCTTGAATTGGAACAACAAACATTTGACGAGGTATTAATTCTTTTAAACTTTCAACAACAACTCTTCCACGATTATAAGCAAAATCTTTATGAATAATTGTTGACATAGCATCTACTTTAACACCGTTTACTAAAATATCCATTTTAACTAAGTTACTTGGTTTATAACCAATAAGTTCATAATCAAATGAAGCATATCCTTTTGAAATACTTTTTAATTTATCAAAAAAATCATATACTATTTCAGAAAGTGGTAATTCATAATGAATAATAGCTCTTTCTGGAGTTAAGTATTCAATTGCTTTATAAATTCCTCTTTTATTTTGACAAAGTTCCATTAAACTTCCAATATACTCACTGGGAGTAAAAATATTAGTTGCAATGTAAGGTTCACTTATTGTTTTAATTTTCGTTGGTTCTGGAAGTTTTTCAGGAGAATCAATCATAATATTAGATCCATCAGTAAGTAATACTTGATAAACAACAGATGGACTTGTTGCTATTAAATTTAAATTAAATTCACGTTCTAATCTTTCTTCAACAACATCCATGTGTAATAGTCCAAGGAATCCACATCGAAATCCAAATCCTAAGGCTTCACTTGTTTCTGGTTCAAATGTAAATCCTCCATCATTTAATTTTAGTTTTTCTAAAGCTTCTCTTAAATCATTATATTTATTAGTTTCTGTTGGATATAGTCCAGTAAATACTACTTGTCCAATTGGTTTATAACCAGGAAGTGCTTCATCACATGGATTTTTTTCTAAAGTAATTGTATCTCCTACTTTAACATCACTTATGGTTTTAATAGATGCAACAACATATCCTACTTCTCCAACTTTTAAACTATTTATTTTACAAAAATTTGGAGTATAAACAAAAATTTCAGTTACTAAATAAGTAGATCCTGTTTGCATAAATTTAATAGTATCTCCAATTTTAAGTTCTCCATCAACTACACGAGTTAATGTCAATACTCCTCGATAAGAATCATATAAACTATCAAATATTAAAGATTTTAATGGTTTATTTATATCTCCATCAGGACTTGGTACTCTTTCAATTATTGCTTCTACTAATTCTTTGATTCCCTCTCCTGTTTTTGCACTTGTTAAAAGAATTTCATCATCATTAAAACCAAAAGCTTCTTTTAATTCTTTTTTAGTTTTATTAATATCTGCACTTGGTAAATCTATTTTATTGATAACTGGTATAATTGTTAAATTATTATCAAGAGCTAAATACATATTAGCAATAGTTTGAGCTTCTACTCCTTGGGTTGCATCAACTACTAAAATTGCTCCATCACTTGCAGCAAGACTACGAGATACTTCATAAGAAAAATCGACATGTCCAGGAGTATCAATTAAATTTAGTATATAATCATGATTGTTATAATTGTAATTAAGTCTAACTGTATTTAATTTAATAGTTATTCCTCTTTCTCTTTCAATATCCATATTATCTAACATTTGTTCTTTAGCTTCTCTTTTACTAATTGCATTAGTAACTTCAAGTATTCTATCAGCCAAAGTACTTTTACCATGATCTATATGTGCTATTATTGAAAAATTTCTAATATATTTTTGTTCCATATTATCACACTCATTCTTTTATATTTTACTATGAAACTATCGAAATTCAAAGAGATTTTTAAAAATTAATATAAAATTTCAAAAAATACTTGTCAAGTTTCACATTTTATGATATCATTTCATTTGTTGATGGCGAGATAGCTCAGTTGGCTAGAGCAATCGGTTCATACCCGATAGGTCGTGGGTTCGAATCCCTCTCTCGCTACCAAGAGAATATAATCGGGATTTATCTCGATTTTTTTAAATAATGATATATTTAACTTATGAGGAGTAATAGTTAATATGAATAAAACAGATAAATGGGTTGATGAATATATAAAAAATATTGATATAAATAATATTGAATGGAAAAGTTTAAATGCTATGGAGTTATATATTTTTTTTCAAGAAAATTATTTAGATAAAAATTTATGTGAATATGTTCATGATAATACTAAATCTTTATTTCTTCAACCATTAGGAATGCATTATTTAAATTTTGATTCACCAGTTAATGAACAAGATTATAATTTTTTTCTTGGATTAGTAAATAATTCTATTAACAAAAAAACAATTATTGGAGCAATAATATATTCAAATACATACTATTTATTTAATGATCAAACTATTCCTTATACTTATATTTTATCTGTCGAAATAAATAATTATTTTAGAAATATGGGACTATTTAAAAGAATGTCTGATAATTTTTATAATTATGTTAATCCTAACCAACATATATTAACAACAAAAGAATCAGAATTAGGAAAACAACGTAGAGCACTTAAAACTTTTAAAGAAATATTTAAAAATAAAGGTTTTAATAATTTAATATTAGAAGATCAAGGTTATTTAACCCAAAAAATTTTATATAATAATCAATATAAACAAAATAAAGTATTAAAAAAATAATGATTTAAATTATTTAAAAATCATTATTTTTTATTATAAATATTTGGTGACCTGTATGGGGTTTGAACCCATGAATGTAGCCTTGAGAGGGCTATGTGTTAAACCACTTCACCAACAGGCCATTACAAAGATAATTTTATCATAAAAAAAGATACTTTGACAAGTACCTTTTTTAAACACATGTATATCCACCATCTATTGGTAATATTACTCCCGTTACATAACTTGCTTCATCACTTGCTAAGAATATAGCTCCAGCATTTAGTTCTCCCTCATTTCCATATCTTTTCATAGGTACATGAGTTTTGGCAAATTCTTGAAATTTTTCGGTATCTAAAACTGGTTTAGTAAGTTCTGTATAAAAATATCCTGGGCATATTGCATTTACAGTTATATTATATTTAGCAAGTTCAGCTGCAGCAGCTCTAGTAAAGTTAACTACTCCACCTTTTGATGAATGATATGCTATTGTTGGTATTTCATCATTTCCAACAAGTCCATACATAGAAGCTATATTAATAACTCTTCCATAATTATTTTTTTTCATAATATTTGCAAATGCTCTAGTCATTTTAAAAACACTTGTTAAGTCAGTAGCTATAGTAAAATCCCATTCATCATCTTCCATATCTAAAACACCTTTATCTTTAGATGAACCAGCACAGTTAACTAAAATATCTACTCTACCAAATTCTTTTTCTGTTAAAGTTGCAGCATTATTAATATCTTCAGTACTTGTAACATCACATTTAATTGGTAATACTTTAACTCCTAATTTTTCAAGTTCAATCTTACTTTCTTCAAGTCTTTCTACTCGTCTTGCAAGAAGAACTAAATTAGCACCTTGCCTCGCAAATGCATAACTCATTTGACGACCTAAACCAGATGATGCTCCTGTTATTACAGCAATTTTATTTTTTAAATCAAACATATTATTACCTCCAATAATTATTATAACAACATTAATTATAATTTGTAAATATATTAATATTTTTTTATATCAATTCTATAGTCATCTATATTAAAATTATTATCTATAGCAATTTGGATTATTTTATCATTACTTGCATTTTGAACTTCGAATAAATCCATATATGCAACTGGAAAAAAACTACTTGCTGTTCCAAAATAATTAATTAAATCAGTTCTTAATCTTTCTATATCAAATTCCATTTTAAATCCTTTCATATATCTTTAAATATTCATTAAAATGTTCTTTATCATATACATATGCTCTACTCATTCTAATATAAAATACTATAATAAATAAATTCTTTTTATAACTAAGATCTCTATCATAATATTTAAATATTAAATCTATATTTTTTAATAAAAATGAACTTGATAAACAGGCAAAATAAAAGTCATACAAAGGATCAAATACCATAGGCATAGGATCTATAACTCTTATTTTATTATTTGATACAATAAAATTATGGATACCAAAATCACCATGTAATAAATATTTAGAATAATTATAATCTTTAATATTATCTAAAGCTTTATAAACTTTATCTAAATTAATAAATTCTATTTTTTCTTTAGCATAGTTAATTTCTGATAATAAGAATTCATAAGGAGTATTTACTTTATAATCTAAATAACCATAAAAATCAGAATCATATTCCTTATAACTATTTATAATATTAAATATTTCATCAATTGCTTTAACATAATCATAAGTTATATCTTGAAATCTATTTCCTTTAATAAATTCAAAACAAATATAATTTAGATTTTCATTTATATAGATTATTTTTTGAAAATATTTATTATCTTTATATAAATTAAAAAATATTTTATACCTTTCTATTTCTTCTATATTCATTGTTTTAATTAAATATTTATTATTAATAGAAAATACTAAAGAATCAGTAGTACCATCTTTAAATGTATTAATATTATCTATTTTTATATTTAATTTATTTATTATATCTTCTAATATAGTATTCATATTAATCCTTAAAGTAATTATTCTTTTTAAATGAATAAGTTAAAAATTTAGTAAAGGCTCTTGTATTTGATAGCCAAACAAATTTAACATTATTTTTATTATTATTAATGATTTTATTTACCATAAAATTAGCAATTGTTTCAGGATAATCTCCTAATATGTTATATATTTTTTTAGTTTTGTCATCAAGTTCTATTTTATCTCCATCACCAAGTGATGTATTTATAAAATTAGTAATCATTATTCCAGGAGTTATTTTTCCTACTAAGATATTAGCATTTATTTCATTACTTTCGTGAGCTAAAGCCTCTGTAAAATAAGTAACTGCTCTTTTAGCTGTTCCATAGATAGAAAGTCCTGTTATTAAAGCATTATTACTACCATGTCCTTCAACATTATAAATTGCTCCATATCCTTGTTCTTTCATTACTTTAAAAATTAATTTGGAACAAAGTATCGTTCCTTTTAAATCAATATCAATTAATCGATCAATAACTTTAGAATCAACTTTATATATAGGAACATTTGGTTGATTAACACCAGCATTATTAATCCAAATATCTATTGTTTTAAATTCATTTAAAGTTTTATTAATTAAATTATTAATATCATTTTCATTAGTAATATCAACAACACATGACAATATATTTCCTTTTGAATTAATTTTATCTAATTTATCTTTTGCTTTCTTTAATTCATTTTCATTTACATCACATACAACAACATTAAAATTATTTTTATAAAATAATTCTATCATTGCATATCCAAAACCTCTTGCACTTCCTGTTATAACAACTGTTTTCATAATTCCTCCATCATTTTCTTTTGATAACTATTATTAATTGTTGCATCAAATCCATCTGGTAAATATTTACTTGGTATATATTCTTTATAATTTAAATCATAAAAATAATTACAAAATATTAATTCTACATAGATAATTCTATTTTCATTGTCTGTAATAGCATATACAAATCCATTATAAGGATTTGCATACATTGCAACTAAATCATAATTACTAAACCCTTCTACTCCAAAATAACCTAAATAATCTGTTGAATTATAATTATCTAATCTTTCTATTTCTTTTTTATAATCTTCATTGTCATAATCCATTACTAAATATGATAAAAACTGTTTATCCCATTGATCATAATAAACCATTTTATAATCAACTACTTTTGTTTCATCAATTATTTCTTCTGGAAAAATACTTTCATCCATTCCCCATTTATCTCTATAATTTTCTTTAGCATTAATTCCTATATAATTATTGTATTTAGATACATCTTCACATATTTCCATTTCAGAACTATTAGCTATAAGGAATATAAATCCCATAATAATTAAAAATCTAACTATAATTGATAAAACTATACAACCTATGACAATTAATATTATTTTAACATTTTTATTCATTTTATCTCAACTCCTAATACTTTAACTAATTCTTTAGCATCATTCTGATCTATAATCATTCCTTTAATTGATTCTTTATCAAATGATATTCCAAATATCTTAGAATTACTAAAATCAATTCCTTTTAGACTAGTATTAATAAATTCTGAATTAGTAAAATCATTATTATTTAAGTTAATTTTTTTAAAATCACACTCAACAAAACTTGTTTCTGATAAATCTGAATCTATAATATTTAAAGAACTTATTTTACTTCCAGAAAAATTACTATATTTAAAACTAGATGAATTTATTTCTATATCGCTTAAACTAGAATCAATAAATGAAGTACCTAATAATTTACAATTATTAAATATAATACGATTTAGAATTCTAAAATCAAAATTTTTATTAGATAAATCACAGTTATCAAATATACAATCAATAATATCTACTCTTTCAAAATGTATATTATGAAAGTTAATATTATGAAATATACATTCAGATATTTCTATGTCTTTAAAAGTTAATGTTTTATTAGAATTATTATTAATTTCTTTATTAGAAAAATCATCTATATTTTCTAATTCACATATTTCCGTATATTTTATTTTAGGTTTATTCATATTTATTCCTCAAGATTATTTTATCATAAAAAAAGCAGATTTTCATCTACTTTTTTATTCAGTTCGAAGTGACTCAACTGGATCTTTTTTACTAGCAATTGATGCTGGAACAAGACCTGCTATTAAAGTTAATAATACACTTATTCCAATCAAGATTAATCCTCCAAGTATTGGAAGTTTTGCTATATTATCTACATTTGTTAAATTATTAACGATTTTATTAATTGGTATACATAGAAGAACTGTTACTAATATTCCAAATACTCCTGCAACAAAACCTTCAATAATTGTTTCAGCATTAAATACTCTTCTAACATCTTTTTTACTTGCACCTATTGCTCTTAATATTCCTATTTCTTTAGTTCTTTCTAGTACACTTATATATGTAATAATTGAAATCATTATACTAGAAACTACTAAACTAATGGCAACAAAGGCAATTAAGACATATGTAATTATATTAATAATAGTTGTAATACCACTCATTAAAGTTCCAACATAATCAACAAAAGTAATTTTATCTTTATCATCTACTTCTTTATTATAATCATCTATAATACTTATAATTTTTTCTTTAGAATCATAATCTTTTGGATATATTAATATTTTACTTGGATTATCGATATCAAATACTCCTAATTTTTCCAAAGCCATATCTTTAGTATACATTTCATTAAAAGGCATATGAGTAATAATATCATATTCATTATTGTTAAGTTGTTCTTTAGCAATATCTTTATCTTTTATATTATTAATTACATATTCCATTAAATTATGTGTGTATCCTATAAAACCACTATCAGCTTCAACAGCATCATTACTTACTTTTAATATCCCAACGATTTCTAAATCTATACCATTTTTTATAAGATTATTTAAATAATTAGAATCTTCTTTTTTATTAATCCATAAACCATTTTGCTTTTCATAGTAATCTGTATTTAACAATAATTTAAATTTATGACCAACAATATCTTCATATTTATAGTTTTTACTATCTAATTTATAATTCTTATCATTTAAACTCTTATCAACTATATCTTTCATTTCATCTCTGTTTTCAAAATCAAGTGTATACATAAGTCGAAGTGGTATAGAGTTATCTTTTTCAACTACTAATACTAACTCATTATAATTTTCAGGCATACGACCTGATACTACATCATATTGACCTTCTAATAATTTAGAATCATTTATAAGCTCCGAAAATACTGATGGATTACTTTTTGTAATTGTATATCCATTTTCCATAGTAGTATCTCTTTCTAATACTTTAAAATTATTAGGATTAACTTCTATATTATTTAAACTATATATTTGTAAATCTAACTTATAAGAATATACTATATCAGTTGAATATTTATTTATATTTTTATAATTAGAATCTAGTGCTTTTTTAAAATCTTTTAAATTGTTTTTAATAATAGAATTTTCATATTTAAGTTCCATTCCTGTTGTAATATCATCATATGTACAAATTGATGTATCTTGACATTTAACATTTTGTTTCATTTCACTTGTTCTGTTTGAACTATCCATCATTCCAGATAAATCCATCGTTGTTGATTCAATTGACAATGGATATGATGCTAAAGTTTCTTTTTCAGTCTTATCTATATATGTTTGAACTCCATTTGATAATGAAAGAATAAGAGCTATTCCAATTATTCCAATTGATCCTGCAAAGGATGTTAGGAATGTTCTTCCTTTTTTAGTTAATAGATTATTAAGTGATAAAGATAAAGCAGTTATTAAATTCATTGAAGTTTTTTTTGATTTTAATTTTTCTAATTCTTTATCGTTTTCAGTATCTATTTCTCCATCATATGGATTAGAATCATCAACAATATGACCATCTTTTAATTTAATAATACGATTTGAATATTCTTCTGCAAGTTCTGGATTATGAGTAACCATGATAATTAATTTATCACTTGCAATTTCTTTTAATAATTCCATAATTTGTTTACTAGTTTCAGAATCAAGTGCTCCTGTTGGTTCATCAAGTAGTATAATATCTGGATTATTAACTAATGCTCTTGCAATTGCTACTCTTTGCATTTGACCACCTGATAATTGATTAGGTTTTTTATTAATATGATCCTTAAGTCCAACTTTTGTTAATGCTTCTTTAGCTTTTTTAACTCTAGTTCTTTTAGATACTCCAGATAAAGTTAAAGCAAGTTCAACATTTTTTAATATACTTTGATGTCCTATTAAATTATAGCTTTGAAAAACAAATCCAATTCGATGATTACGATAACTATCAAAATCACGATCAGTATACTTTTTAGTACTTACTTCATTTATAATTAAATCACCTGAATCATAATGATCAAGTCCTCCTATAATATTTAATAAAGTTGTTTTACCAGAACCACTTGGTCCTAATATACTAGCAAACTCTGATTTTCGAAAGTTTATACTTACATTATCAAGAGCTACTTGTCTTAACCCTTCTGTTTGATATATTTTACTAATTTTTTTAATTTCTAACATATTATCATCCTCTCTTATTAATTAATAAATTTTTATCTTTTTCTAATTCTTTTATACTTTTACTTGGAGTTGGTAAACATTCTGGCATTGTTCCATCTAATTCTTTAATAGTATTTCTTATTTTTTTACCAACTTTATAATGAGTTTTATTAGCATTATCTTCACCTTGGATATTATCTTTTTTTAATTTTGCTTCAGTATGAACAATTCTAAATAAGTTATCAACTAATTCTTCACTTCCCATATTATCTAAAATATCTTCACGATATCTTAAACCTTTTCTTTTAAATATATCATCAGCTGTTTCACCACCATATAATCCTTTATATCCATAGATATGAAATTTATCAAAATTCTTAACTCCAGCACTTTTAGCAGTTTGATTTAAAGAATAATTACCTTTTCTTGTAAGATTTCTTTGATATAATCTCTTATCATCCTCACTCATTTTACTATATTCAAGTTCAGTTAATTCCATTTTTCTAGTTTGATAAGCAAAATAAGTTTGAGCAAGTGCTATAACTTTCTTTCTACTATCACCATTTTGAGCAATTAAATAACATGCATATCTAGATAGTTTATAATCTTCTATTTCTTTTTTTGATATTCCTGTTTTAACAATTTTGCCAACATCGGCAAAATTGTCATAAATGTTATTATTGCTATTCTTACACGATTCTTTTGCTTTATTAATGACATTTTCAAATCTTCTCCATTGCTTATATTCTAATGCATTTTGTAATTCTCTAGAATACCAAAATTCATTCCCATATTCATCCATATGTTTGATATCTTCAAATATCTCATTATTTGTTTCTATTTCGTTCATATCATCTATGTTGCATTATAATTATATATTAAATTACTTATAATTACAACATTAATTTCTCCTTTCATAAAATATGTGCATTTGTTTATCACTATAACAAAAATAATTATATGTGTCAAATATGATTTTTAATAATAATTTTATCTAAATTATCTAAAATAATAAAAAAATAAAGTTAAATTAATATTTTTTAACTTTATTTTTTTTCTAATTATATCCTTTATAAATATTTTAATTATAAATTTATTTTTTTCTTTTTTACATAATTTTACATATTATTCATATTTTGTTTCAGGATGATCAAATCTATGTCTTGTTTTCATTCTAAAACATCTACTACATGCAGTTGTATAGGTTACTTCCCCTTCTCCATCAATTGCAACACTTTCTCCTTCAGTTACAACTTTACCATCAATTAATCTTACGTTAAACATAGCTTTCTTACCACATTCACATATTGATTTTATTTCTGTTAATTCATGAGCAATTTCAAGTAATCTTCTAGCACCTGGAAATCCATTAGATTTAAAATCAGTTCTAAGTCCATAACACATAACAGGAATATCCAAATCAATTACTATATCCATTAATTGATTAACTTGTCTTGTTGTTAGAAATTGAGCTTCATCTACTAGTATTAAATCAACATGATTAAATTCTTCAACTATTAAATCAAAAATATTTTCATCTTTTTTAATTAAATAATCTACTTTTTTAGATGAACCAATTCTTGATACAATTTTATCATCACCCTTAGTATCAGTTGCTGGTTTCATAATAACAGCTCTCATACCTTTTTCTTCATAATTATAATTACATTGTAAAATTCTTGTTGTTTTACCGGAATTCATAGCTCCATAAAAAAAATATAACTTTGCCATACTATCACCTAAGATAAGCATAACAAATGTTATATTTTAATACAATAATTTTTACATTATTTTACTTTTTTTGGTTTTAATAATATTGCTCCAAGAGTTCCAAATATACCAATTCCAAATATTATTAAAGAAAATAACATTTCATTTTTTTCAAATATATTTTCATTATTACCAGTAGTTTTTTTAGAAGTATCTTTTTCTTCTTTATTAGTTTCAGTTTTATTTAATATCTTAAATTTATATGTTGTTGTTTTATCATCTAATGTAACTTTTAATGTAACAACACTTTTATTTTTTAATTCTTCATTTCCTTCTATTTCATATTTTGCATTTTCATCACTTAAAGTAATATCAAAATCTAAAGTTTTGAGTTCTGTTTCAATTGTATAACTATATTTTTTAGGATCAAATGTAAATTCTACATCTTTAATTTTAATATCAGTTACAATTGGTTTTTCTTCTTCTTTTGTAATTGTTAATTTATAAGTTTTTGTTGAAGAGTCTTCCGCTGTTACTTTAATTTCTACTATATTTTCACCTGATACTAATGTTACTTCTTGTTTATATTCAATACTAGCTTTATCAGAATTAGGTGTTGCTGTTATTTTAATTTTAGATATATTACTTTTAGCTGTTAATGCATATTCATATGTTGTAGGTTTAAAATCTAAATCAATAGAATCTATTTTTAATTCTTTTAAATTAGCATCATTACTTTTAGCATTTGATTTAGTTATTTTTATATTATATGTTCTAATTTGTTCATTTTCTGCTTTAACTTTTATTTCACATCCAGGAGAATCTTTATCTATTGTCCTTGGTCCATATCCATCTACAAAACTAGCATTAGTTTTATCAGATAATTCTGCTTGAATTGTAATACCCGTTAATTTACTATCAACATCAACTGTATAATCATTTCCATTTCCAAGAACTACTTGTTTTCCTCCGACTGTTAAACTAGATAAAGAATTATCTCCACTTCTTGTATCTTCTCTTGTTATTATAAGATGATATATTCTTTTATCATTAGCATCTGTTTTATTAGTTATAGTTAATGTTTTTTCATTTTTACCATAATCTAAAGATACTTCTTGACCGTAACTACCTTGAATTTGATAAATATTTTTATCATATTCATAGACAATTGCTACTTTTTCTTTTTTGATAACATCTTTTATTTCTAAAGTTTGCTCTTCTTTGGTATTATCAATACCTTCTATAGCTACTCCATCAACAGTTATTCCTGTGACATAATTTCCTTCTGCTACAACATTTACAAATGTTGCAAAGAAAAACATTAAAAATATAAATAATCTTTTCATACAATCCCTCTATTCCTACTATAAATACATATTATCATAAAGATAAAAAAAAATCCATAATTTTTTAAAAAAAACTCATTTTTTTATGAGTTTTGTTCTTCTATTGGTAAAACCATTACTAAACTTTGATTTGATAAGTCTAGGTTATCTATAAATTTATTTAATCTTTTTATATTTAATTTCTTTATATAATCAATTCTATTAGTATAAATATTATCGTACATTATATAATCACTAAAGATATTATCAACTGTTACTTCAACATTATCAATCATTCTAATTTCACTAGCAATCCATACTTTTTTTATTCTTTCTAATTCATCTTTTTTTATAATAATCTTTTTTATAGTTTTCTTTATTTCATCTATAAACATATCTGCTTTATCACTTTCAGCTGTTATATCTAATGTAAAATAATCTCCAAAAGTATTTTTTTCTATATAAAAACCACTTGTTAATCTTTCATTTGTTACTATTTCTTTAAAATCAGATGTTTGTCCAAATAAATTTGACATTACTATACCTAAATACATATTTTGTTCTATTTCACTAAAATCTTTAAATCTTTTTTTATTTATTTTAATACTATATCTTATTTTAGGAATTTTAATATTTCTATATAATACTTTATATTCTTCTTTTACATCTATTGGTTCTTTATATTCTTTTCTTTTTATATTATCGATTTTTTTGATAGAATTTAATATTTTATGATTTTTAATTAATTTTTCAATTTCTTTTACTTTAAAATTACCTCCAATTATTAAAACCATATTATTAGGATTATAAAAAGTATTATAAGCGTGATGAAGATCTTCTTTAGTAATAGAATAAACTGATTCTACAGTTCCCGCTATTTTTTCTCTTATAGGTAAATTATAAAATAAATTCTTACGCATTTCATCATCCATTGCCCATTCAGGATCATCTTCATACATAAGTATTTCTTCTTTTATAATTCCTTTTTCTTTTTCTACATTAGAATCTGTAAAATAAGGTGTATATACAAAATCTAATAAATAAGATAAATTCTTTTCTATATCGTTTACTCCCCAGATATAATATCTCGTATTATTAAATGTTGTTGATGCATTAGTATTAACTCCACTTTCTGAGAAGAATTTAAAAGGATCAATTCCACTTTCTGTTTCAAACATTTTGTGTTCCAAGAAATGTGCTGTTCCTAAAGGAGTTTTAATATCTTCATTATTTACTTTAAACTCTATATCACCTGATCCATATTTACAACCAAGTACAGCATAATAATTATTTTGATTTTTATATGGAACTAGATATACTTTTAAACCATTTTTTAAAGTAAAAGTATAAAAATCTTGATCTAAATTATTAAAATTCTTATGCTCCATGATTATCCCCCTTTAAAAAATATATAGTATCTAAATGAACTTTTTTATTAATGTTTTTTACATCTTCAATTGTTACTTTATTTATTTCTTCAATTCGCTTTTCATATTCATCTAAATTTAATAAATTAGCTGCTATTTGATTTTCAACAATACTATCTATATTATCATAAGTTTCTTCTAAAATACTTAAATACTCAGTTCTTGCTCTATCTAATTCTTCTTGTGTTACATCTTTATCCATATTTTTCATTATTTTTTTAACAAGTTTAATTACTTTATCATAATTTTCATGACTAATTCCTGAATTAATTATTAATAAATTATCAGCTTTATTAACACTTGAATTTATATAGTAAGCTAAAGAATTTTCTTCTCTAATAATTTGCATAAATTTCGAATTAAATCCTCCACCTAATATCATATTATACATATTAATTACATATTTTCTTTCAAATTCGGTTAAACCATATAATATACATCCAATTACAAGTTTTGATTGATTGAATTTAGATTCTTCGACATATTCTTTTGAT
>CAMVLU010000024.1 GCA_947168405.1 uncultured Clostridia bacterium | reverse complement strand
GTATTAAATATGTATAAAGATAATGTTCCTTTTAAAACAATAAGTAAATATACTAAATTATCTATAGATAAAATTAAAGAAATAATTAATTCTAATAAGAAATAAATATAGTATGATTTTAATACTATATTTTTTTTATGTATAATTTGTTGAATTAGTATTTTTAGTTTGTTATAATTAATTTAGGAGGTAAAATATGACAGAATGGGATAAAGAATATATAAAATTATGTAAAAAAATATTAAAAGAAGGGGTAGAAGTTGAAAATAGAACTGGTATTAATACTATTAAAATACCATCATATGAATTAAATTTTGATTTATCAAAAGAATTTCCTATTTTACAAACTAAACAATTATTTTCTAGACAAGCAATTACAGAAATGTTATGGATTTGGCAAATGGGTTCTAATAAAGTAAAAGATTTACAAGATAGAGGAGTTCATATTTGGGATGAATGGATGGTAGATGAAGACGGAATTTATAGAATATATGAGCCATATGGAGAATATAATCCTGATAAGGAAGTGGAAGTAATTGATCCATTAAGTGTACCAGTTGATGATCCTTTTGGTAAATTTCATGAATTTAAGGTTAAAAAAGATTCAAATGGTAAGGTATTAAAAGCTAAAAGTTTAATAGAAGGTAAAACAATTAAAGCAGCTAAATGGTATGGAAAAGAATATGCTGGAACAATTGGAACAGCATATGGATTTATTACTAATAGATATCAATTTGCTAAAACTTTAATTGAAACTATAAAGAAAGATCCAACTGATAGAAGAATGGTTAAGAGTTTATGGCAAGATGAATTTTTAAGAACAGCTGTTCTTCCTTCATGTGTTTGGTCTACTGAATGGGATGTAACTGATGGAAAATTAAATTTACTTGTTCATCAAAGATCATGTGATGTACCTTTAGGACTTCCTTTTAATGTAACTCAATATGCAACGCTTTTAATGATGATAGCTCAAGTAACTAATTTAGAACCTGGAACAATTAAACATTCTATTAAAGATGCTCATATTTATGTTAATCAAGTTAAAGGAATTAAAGAGCAAATTGGAAGAGAAAGAGAATATAAAAAATTATCTAAATTAAGTAAATATGATTTAGAAAAAATGTTGAATGAATTAAGTGATAAGATGAATACTATTCAAGATAAAAAGTCTGAAAAGTATAGATTACTTGATACTAAATATCGTATTATAGATATCATATTAAATCCAACTAAAGCTGAAATGAAATTAAATCCAGAAATTGATGATTTCTTTAAATTTGATAATTCTAAAGAATTAAAAGATGCTAAAGTTTTAAATTATAAACATATGGGAAAAATTAATTTTCCAATTGCTCAATAGGTGAAGTATGAAATTATCAATTATAGCCTGTATAGGTAAAAATTTAGAACTTGGTAAAGGAAATGATTTAGTTTTTCATATTAAAGATGATATGAAATATTTTAAAGAGGTTACTTTAAACCATACTGTGGTAATGGGAAGAAAAACATTTGAATCTTTACCTGGATTACTTAAAGATCGTAAAAATGTTGTTATAACTAAATCAAATAAAGAGTTTCCTGAAGGAGTAGAAATATATTCTAGTATTGAAGAGTTTATGGAAAAGTATAAAGATTATCAAGAAGAAATATTTGTTATAGGTGGAGCATCAATTTATAAACAATTTTTAGATTATTGTGATAAACTGTATTTAACAGAAGTAGATAAAGAAATAGATGCTGATGTATATTTTCCAGAATTTGATAAAAATAATTATGATAAAGAAATAGTTAAAAGTGGAGAAGATAAAACTTTAAAATATAATTTTACTATTTATAGGAGGAAATAATGGGAAAATTTATTGTTATAGAAGGAACAGATTGCAGTGGTAAAGAAACTCAAAGTAAATTATTAGTTGAAAAATTAAATAAGATGGGTTATAAAGCAATTAGATTAACATTTCCAAAGTATGATAGTCCAACAGGTAAAATAGTTGGAGGACCATATTTAGGTAAACCTGAAATAGGTGAATGTTGGTTTCCAGAAGGAGCAGTTAATTTAGATCCAAAAGTAGCATGTCTTTACTATGCAGCTGATAGAAAATATAATGAAAAAGAAATAGTAGATTATTTAAAAGATGATTACTTTGTAATATGCGATAGATATGTTAGTAGTAATATGGCTCATCAAGGAAGTAAAATTAAAAATGATGAAGATAGATTTCATATATATGAATGGATTGATAAATTAGAATTTTGGCTTCTTAATTTACCTAAACCTGATAAAACAATATTTTTACATGTTCCATATACTTATGCTGTTGAATTAAAGAAAAATAGAGAGTCTTTAGATCAACATGAAACTAATGAAGAACATTTAAAAAATTCTGAAGTAGCTTATATAGAACTTTCGGAAATGTATAATTGGAAACATATTAATTGTATTAAAGATGATAAGATTAGAACAATAGAAGATATAAATGAAGAAATATTATCTTGTTTAAAAGAATATTTATAGTTTATTAGGAATGTATTGGTATACATTTCTTTTTTATAACTTGACGAAGTTTAATAAGAATGCTAGAATTATTTTGATATGGAGGAAGTATGTATAA
Organism: uncultured Clostridia bacterium; assembly: GCA_947168405.1. Classification (GTDB taxonomy): domain Bacteria; phylum Bacillota_I; class Bacilli_A; order RF39; family UBA660; genus RUG591. The sequence continues at coordinate 16,222 of CAMVLU010000024.1, read as the reverse complement.
AAATATTTTATTAAAATTAAGTGGTGAATCACTTATGAGTGATAATGAAAATATTAATAAAGAAAAAACTAAAGAAATAGCAGAATTAATTAAAAGAGTTCATGATATGGGAATTAATATAGGTATAGTTGTTGGTGGAGGAAACTTTTTTAGAGGAAGAAGTCACCAGGATATGGAAGCTATTAATGCTGACTCAATGGGAATGCTTGGAACAACTATGAATGCTTTAGCACTAAGGGACGCTTTTACGAAAGCTCATATTCCTAATACAATTTTTTCACCTTTTGATTTTCATGAATTAATTGAATATCATAGTGATGATGAATTAAAAGAATTATATAAATCAGGAACAGTTATTGTTTTTAGTGGAGGAACAGGTCATATTGGATGTTCTACAGATACAGCTGCTTCTATGAAAGCTATTTTAGTAGGTGCTGATGTAATAATAAAACTTACTAATGTTGATGGAGTATATGATAAAGATCCAAATAAATATATGGATGCTAAAATGTATACTAAGCTAAGTCATAAGCAAGTTCTTGATAATCCTGAAATAAAAGTTATGGATTTAAAATGTATAGAAGATTGTATGTTGGAAAATAAAGATATTTTAGTAATTAATTTTAATGATAAAGAAAATTTAATTAAAGTATTAAATGGAGAAAAATTAGGAACAGTGATTACATCTAATGAATGAATCTGATAAAAAATTAAAAGAATATAGAAAAAAACAAATATTAAAATATTTAATGATTGTTTGTAGTTTATTTGTAATTGTTTTAGAATCATTCGCTTTATTTAATGTAATATCTTATTTATGGGGAGTTATTCCTTTTGCTCTTAATCTAATAATTAAATATTTTTATGAAAAAGATAATAATAAAAAGAGGTGAGATATGAAAATAAGTGCTAAACAAATAAAATATTTATCAAAAATAACTAATTCTTTATATGATGAATTAAAAATAGAATTTTTGTATCATTCTAATCATTTAGAAGGTAGCACTTTTTCTAAGGAACAACTTGATAAACTTTTAAGTGAAAAAAAAGTAGAAGGAGAGCATATACTAGATGATATTATTGAAACCAAAAATTCTTTAGAAGTTTTTGATTTAGTAATTCAAGATAGTGAAGAAATATTAGATAAATTAATGCTTTTTAATTGGCAAAGAACTTTAAAAAAAGGAACAGTTGATGATGAAATACATAATATTGGTTGTTGGAAAAAATATGAAAATAAATTAAGAGGTATTGATTTAAAACTAGCTTACCCAGAAGAAGTAGATACACTTATGTTTAATTTATTAGAAGATTGGAAAGAAAAGAAAGATATATCTATAAAAGATATTGCAGATTTTCATTATAAATTTGAAAGAATTCATCCTTTTCAAGATGGAAATGGAAGAATAGGAAGATTTATTATTTTGAAACAATGTCTTGAAAGAAATATAGATTTAATTGCTATAGATGAAGAGTATAGTGATGAATATAAAAAAGCATTATATAATGCTCAAATAACTGATAATAGTGAACAATTAATTGATGTATTTAAAAAATGTCAAGAAAGATTACATAATAAATTGTTGAGTTATGAAAAGTTGTTAAAAGAAACTGAATAAATATAAAAAAATAACCTTTTGGTTATTTTTTTTAAAATAAAAATCTTGATATGAGAAAACCTAATCCTATTAATTCTATAAAAAGAATAAAACAATTTACTCTTGTAAAGGCAATTAAAACAATAAAAAGTTGATAAAGACAAATTATTAATAGAATACTTGTTACTATATTATATAAAATACTTGATTTTCTTCTTGCACGACAAACATTACAATAACAAAATATTCCGTGACTTCTTTTCTTGAACATTAGTTATCACCATTATAGTTTATGATAATTTTAAAATTTGTATAGTAATTTTCCTTAAAATAGTTTATAATTAGGGTGTGATGAATATGAAAAGAAAAACTAAAATGAAAAAATCAGGACTTTTGGTTGTTGTTATTATACTTATATTATTTGGTGGAGGAATATTTTATTTAAGTAATCAAGAAGATGATGGCAAATTTTTACTTCCTAAAAAAGAAGAAAAAGAAATTACAGATTTTGAAAACTTAAGTTTAGCTGATGCTGAAAGTTATGCTAAAAAGAAAAAATATGAAATTAAAACAACATATGATTATGATGAAAATATTGAAAAAGATAAGATAATATCTGGAAATCTTGAAGATAATGTTTTAAATTTAGTGGTATCAGAAGGTAGTATTCCGATTGAAACTTTTAAAGAAAAGAAAGTAAATGAACTTGGTAAAGTACCTATCATGATGTATCATGGAATTGTTAATACAACTACTAATAAATATACAGGTGGAAATGTTGATAAAGATGGATATAATCGAACAAGTTCTGCTTTTGCAAAAGATTTAGAAATGTATTATGAAAAAGGTTATCGAATGATAAGACTTGAAGACTATATAAATGGAGTAATTGATGTAGAACTAGGATATAGTCCTATCATATTAACTTTTGATGATGGAAATGAAAATAATTTTAAAGTTACTAAGAAAAATGAAGATGGAACTTTTGAATTTGATCCAAATTCTGCAATTGGTGTTTTAGAAGAATTTAAGAAAAAACATCAAGATGCTAAGGCAACAGCAACATTTTTCTTAAATGGAGGATTATGTAATCAACCACAGTATAATGAAGATATTGTTAAATGGTTAGTTGAAAATGGATATGATGTTGGAAATCATACCATAAGTCATGTAGATTTTACTAAGATAGGAAATGAAAAAACTAAAGAAGAAGTAGGAAAATTATATCAAAAGTTAGATAATATTATTCCTGATAAATATGTTCATATTATAGCTTTACCATTTGGATCACCTTATAAGAAATCTCATAGTAATTATCCGTATATTATAGAAGGTGAATACAATGGATATAAATATCATTCAGATGCAGGACTAAGAGTAGGATGGGAACCAGAAGTAAGTCCATTTAATAAAGATTTTGATACATCTTTTTTAAAAAGAGTAAGAGCATATGATAATAATGGTAAAGAATTTGATATACAAATGACTTTTAATTTATTAGAAAAAAATAGATTTATCTCAGATGGAAATAAAAAATTATTAACTATTCCAAAGAGTGAAGAAGGAAAACTTAAAGAAACTGAATTAAAATTAGTTAAATATTAGGAGGTTTTATGAAAGTATTAGTAACTGGTGGATGTGGATATATTGGATCACATACAATTTTAGAATTATTAAAGAATGATATGGAAGTTATTATTGTTGACAGCTTAATTAATTCTAAGAAAGATGTTATAGATAAAATAAAAAAAATAACAGGTAAAGATGTTACTTTTTATGAAATAGATTTATGTGATAAAGAAAAATTAAGAACTATTTTTGAAAAAGAAAAATTTGATTCGGTTATTCATTTTGCTGGATTAAAAGCAGTTGGAGAAAGTGTTGAAAAACCACTTATGTATTATGAAAATAATTTAATATCTACAATTAATTTACTTGATTTAATGAAAGAATATAATGTTAAAAAAATAGTATTTTCATCAAGTGCAACTGTTTATGGTAATCCTCAAAGTTTACCAATTAAAGAAGATTTTCCATTATCAACAACTAATCCATATGGAACAACTAAATTAATGATAGAAACAATTTTAAAAGATTTATATAAATCTGATAATTCTTTTGATATAACAATTCTTCGTTATTTTAATCCAATTGGTGCTGATAAATCAGGTTTACTTGGAGAAGATCCTAATGGAATTCCTAATAATTTAATGCCTTATATTGTAAGAGTAGCTGTTGGAAAACTTCCAATTTTAAATATATTTGGAGATGATTACAACACAGTTGATGGAACTGGAGTTCGTGACTATATTCATGTATGTGATTTAGCTGATGGACATGTTTTAGCTTTAAAAAATAAAAAAACTGGATTAAAAATATATAATTTAGGTACTGGAAAAGGAACAAGTGTTTTAGAACTTGTTAATACTTTTGAGCATGTTAATAATGTTAAAGTAAATAGACAAATTGCTCCTCGAAGAGATGGGGATATTGATGCTTGTTATGCATCAAATGAACTTGCTAAACAAGAACTTGGTTTTAATCCAAAATATACAATAGAAGATATGTGTCGTGATAGTTATAACTTTGTTAAAAATAATTAATCTATAAAGAAAGTAGGAGAATTCTTATTTTCTTTTTTTGTTTCTGTTAATATTTCATCTGTTTTGGAAATATTTTGACTTTGAGTATTATTTTCTTCGTTAAAAGCACTCATTAATTTACCAAAACTTTTAATATTAGTAATTATTGGTTTAACTTGATAATAAACAGGAATAGCTTGATTAATAACATTTAATGTTTTTTGAGTATTATTTAAAACATCACCCCATTTTATATTTGATATTCCTTTAAAAAGTCCTAATCTTGGTCTTATTCCCATCATAGAAGGATTCATATAATTCATATTAGACATATAAGGATTATAATATGGGTTATTATACATAAAATTCACCTCATAATAATATATGATACTTATTATCGATTGTGCTTACAAATAAAAGTTAAAAGTATTATAACGATACTTTTTTAGTTTGTTTTTCTATTTCTTTTAAACTTTTCTTAGGAGTTGGTAAATCCTCTGGCATAGTACCACCTGCTTGTTTAATAGCATTTCTAACTATTTTTCCAACTTTATAATGAGTTTTATTAGCATTATTTTCTCTTTTAACATTATCATTCATTAATCTTTGATTTGTTTGGGATATTCTAAATAGATTAGCAATTAATTCATCGCTTCCCATATTATCTAGAATATCCTCACGATATCGTAATTTTTTTCTTTTAAATATATCATCAGCTGTTTCTCCACCATATAAACCTTTATATCCAGCATTATGAAATTTATCAAAGTTTTTAACTCCAGCATTTTTAGCAGTTTGATTTAAACTATAATTTCCTTTTCTTGTTAAGTTTCTTTGATAAAATCTTTTATCATCTTCTGATAACTTATCATATTCTAAATCATTTAATTCTTGACGTCTTGTTTGAATAGCAAAATAAGTTTGGCCCAAGGCAACTACTTCCTTTTTGGGATCAGCATTTTGAACTATTAAATAACAAGCGTATCTAGATAATTTATAATCTAATACATTTCTTTTTGCACCTTTTGCTAATTCTATCATTTTTCCCATTTGGGAAAAATGATCATTTACATTGTTATTACTATTAGCACATGATTTTATACTAGCGTTTATAACATTTAGAAATTTATCCCATCTTTTATATTCTAAAACAGTTTGTAATTCTCTAGCATACCAAAATTCATTTCCATATTCGTTTATATGTTTAATACTTTCAAAAACACTATTTTTTGTTTCTAAATTATTCATTCTTTTCACCTCCCTTTTGTTCCTTATAACAAAAAGAATCTTAAAAAGCAAAAATAAAAATTGAAGCAATATCTTAAAATTTAGAAATATTTTTAAATCAAACAAGAAAAATATTCTAGATAAATAATAGATTTATTCTATAAATAAATATAAATTTAAGAATTTTTATCATTTAAAATTTACATAATTTTACACATAAAATAGAAAAAGGTATTGTCATATACCAAAATAGTATGTTAAGATTATCTTGAAAGTAGAAAGGAGTCGATTAGAATGAATGATATCAAATTAAATACAAAATTAAATTATGTATCAAATATTCTTGTTGACTCATTGTCAACTTCGGGGGGGGGTTAATTTAAGACTAAACGTCTTAAATTACAAGAAAACTAACACTATAAGAAATCTGATAATGACAGATAAAATAGGAGACAAATTTGCCTTCTTGTTTTGTTTGTCATTTTTTAGTTTTCTAAAAAGGGGGTTTGTAGAATATTAAATAAATAGATATTTTTTCTTATGAAGGGAGGAATTAATAATGGAAGAAAATAAGAAAAAATCAAAAACAGCAATTATAATTGCAAGTATAGTTGCAGTACTAATTGCAACCGCAGGAGTTGCATATGCATTTTTCACCTATTCAAATACTGGAACAAACAGTAGTTTAGTAGTAGGTGATATCTATATGAAGTATACAGGAAGTAATGAATTAGATTTCCAAGATGCAATGCCATCTAGTACCTATACCGCAGGAAAATATTTTGAATTTGAAGTATCAGGAAAGAATACAACAACTGATAAAGATATAATATATGATATTGTATTAAATCATGGTGTAGAAAATCCCCAAAGCAGAAGTGAAAGAATAAATGATAAATTCTTAAAATTTAGACTAGTTGAAGTAACGGAAGATCCAACTACTCATGAAAAAACTGAAGTAAGTCCAGACTTAATTGAAAGTCAAAGTTATTCAACTATAAATAACACGAGAATTTATGTAAGAACGATACCTCATGGAGGAGCAAATTCGGGAGAAGTTAGACATATCTATCGTTTATATGCTTGGATAAGTGATGAAGTAGTAATTGGAAACGTAGGAGCAGATTATGCCCCAGATCGATGGGCAAATCTTTATGCAAGTATCCAAGTCAATGTAACCGGAGACTTTACTGCAAAAGAAGTATATAGAGAACCACTTCATAATATAGTAAGTGCAAAATTAACAGATGCAAATTCAACCCCTGATAGTGAAAACGCAAATATTAAATATATCTCAGGATGTTCAGATGAAGAAACAATAGATGGTACTGTATGTACAACTGAAAATAAAATAGATTTTAACTTTGTCTGGTATTCTGGAAAACTATGGAGAATAACAGCCATCTATCCAAATGGAGAAATGAAGATGGTAACGGAAAATCCAATAACAGCAATTTATTGGGGAGAAAATACTACTTATAGTACTTCTTATGCACGAACTTGGTTAAACAATGATTTTAAAGATACTTTAGAAAATCAAAATAATATCTTAATATCAAACAACAATAATTTTGTATGGAATGCCACAGAGACTAGTGCAACAACGAAAGAAACTACCAAAGCGAGTGCAACCACCGATGCGGTTGGAATGTTAGATGCCTATGAATATACGAAAAGTTATGAAAAAGCCGGAAATACCCGTAGAAAAGGATATTTAAATATCAAACAAAATTGGTGGTTAATAACCCCTTATAGTTCTTCCTACGTGCGTTACGTGAGCAACACTGGCATTCTGGGCAACTATGGTTCGTCCAATAGCACCGATGCCGTCCGCCCTTCGGTTTATCTAAAATCTAGTGTAACGTTATCTGAGGGAACTGGAACTAGAACAAATCCATATCGAATCGGAGAAGATAAGTCTACGGGAACCAATGGAACTAATATAAACGAGAGAGTCAGTGGAGAATATGTAACCTTCAAGGGAGATAAGTACAGAATAGTCGAAGTAGAAAATAATACTACTAAAATTGTGAAAGCAGATTATTTATTAGATAATAATAATTCCTTGATGCAAAAGAAATTTGCAAAAGGGCAAATATTTGGAGATGACTTAACAGGTGAAGATGATACTTATTGGGATTATTATTTGATTAATAGTTGGTTAACACAAAGTGAAAAAGATGATTGGTTGGTCCAAGGAACGTATTATCTTGGTAAGAACGATGGTGATAATAAAGATTACAGATTAACAAAATGTACAGATGCAACATGTACTGATACGGTAAGTGATCCTTATACAGGATATGCGGGATTACTTCGCGTAGGAGAAATGTTCTCATGTCAGTTAAGAACCTCACAAAGTTCTTATCAATATATGTGGTTAATAACCCCTTTTAGTTCTTCCGGCGTGCGTTTCGTGAACGGCGATGGCGATCTGAGCTACGATAGTCCGTCCGGTTACACCTATGCCGTCCGCCCGACAGTTCATCTAAAATCTAATATCATTATTGCAAGTGATAATACAGGTGATGGAACAGAACAACATCCATATACATTAGCAATTGGACCAATATCTTAAAAAGAGTATGAAAATGCTCTTTTTTTTGATATAATGAAATAAAGAGGAATGATATGAAAAAAAATAAATATACAATTGATGATATTGTTAGTAATTTAAATAAATATTTAGATAAAGAAGTAGATAATTTATATAGTACTTATAATTATATAAAAGTTTTTTATAATGAAGAAATATTAAATTTTGTATTAGAAACTTGTTATATTTTAACAACAGTATATGCTGATATAGAAACTATAAATGCTAGTTTAATTTATAAATTATTAAAAACAGATATAGAAAAAGATTTAATTAATAAGTTTGATGAAACTGTTATTAAAATAGCTAAAGGTGCTTATAAATTAGATAAAATTATTTATTCTACAGAGAATGAATATTTAATTGAATATTATAAAAAGATAATAGTTGGAATGACTGAAGATGTTCGTGTTATTATGATAAATTTATCTAGTCGTGTTACTTTAATGAGAAATATTGATATCTATGATAAAAAAGAACAAAAAGTAATTGCTAAAGAAAGTTTAGAAATAGTTGCACCTATTGCACATCATTTAGGTATTTATAAATTAAAAAGTGAGTTAGAAGATTTAAGTTTAAAAGTATTAAAACCAGATGTTTATTATGATATAGTTGAAAAATTAAATAGTACTAAAGTAGAACGTGATGCCCTTATTTTAAAAATGACTGATGAAGTAAAAAAAATATTAGATAGTCATGATATTAAATATGAAATAAAAGGAAGAAGCAAAAGTATTTATAGTATATATAATAAACTTGATAAAGGAAGAAAGTTTAATGATATATATGATTTATTTGCTCTTCGTATAATGGTTTCAGATGAAGCAATGTGTTATTTAGTACTAGGACTTATTCATTCAAAATTTAAACCTATTCCTAAACGTTTTAAAGATTTTATTGCAATGCCTAAAAGTAATGGATATAGATCACTTCATACAACTGTATTTGGAGTTAATAATACTTTATTTGAAATTCAAATTAGAACATTCTTGATGAATGAAGTTGCAGAAAATGGACTTGCTGCTCACTGGTCATATAAAGAACATCGAAGTGCTAGTAATTTAACCTCAACTGATCAAAAATTAGAATTTTTTAAAACGGTAATTGATCGTTATCAAGATAAAATAGATACTAATGTCTTTGAAGAAATAAGCGATGATAAAATGCATGGTAATATATATGTCTTTACACCTAAAGGAGATGTAATAGAACTTCCAAGTGGAGCTACTCCAATTGACTTTGCTTATAAAGTTCATACGAAAGTTGGAGAAGAAATGGTTGGATGTGTTGTAAATAATAAAATAGTACCATTAAATTATTCTTTAGAAGACGGTGATGTTGTAAAAATAAATACTAGTAAGCAATCAAATGGACCAAAACTATCTTGGTTAAAGATTGCTAAAATGACTCAAACAAAAAATAAAATTAAATCTTTCTTTGGAAAAGAAAGAAAAGAAGAAGTTATTAAATTTGGAGAAAATACTTTAGAAAAATATTTAAAGAAAAAACATATTACATCTAAAGAATTATTAACAGATGATAATTTAAAGAAAATATTTAAAGAATATAAATGTAAAGATATTGGGGAATTATATTTCTTTATAGGAAGTAATAAAATAACTCCTAAAAGTATTATAGATTATATTTATCCAAAAGAAGAACAATTTGAATTAAAAAAAGGAAATATCAATAAAAATTATAATGAAATAGAAGTATCAGGTCTTCCTAATATAAAAGTTAATATAGCATCATGTTGTAATCCAATTCCAGGGGATGAGATAATTGGTTATATTACAAAAAGTAATGGTATTACAGTCCACAGAATTGAATGTAAAAATGCTAAACATGAAAAAAGAATAGTTGAAGTTAATTTTAAAGAACATACTGATAATAAATATTTAACTAAAATTAAAGTATTTTCTAGTGATAATGCTACTCATTTAGCTGATATAATATCTAAATTATCTTCATCTGGAATAGTAATAAATAATGTTGTAACTAATATAGTTAATCTAAAGTATAATTATGTAATATCTTTCTTTATTAAAGGAAAAAAAGAATTAGAACAAATGATTAATAATATTAAAAAATTAAATTATGTATCAGATGTAGAAAGGATTATGAAATGAAAGTAGTAGTTCAAAGAGTTAAAGAATCAAGTGTTAAAGTAGATGGAAAAATAATTGGTAAAATAGGATATGGTTATATGTTACTTGTATCGTTTACTGAAGGTGATAATGAAAATATAATTGATTATATGATTAATAAAATATTAAATTTAAGAATTATGGATGATGAAAATCATGTTATGAATAAAAATATTCTTGATATAGGAGGAAGTATTTTATCTATTTCGCAGTTTTCTTTATATGGTGATACTAAAAAAGGAAATAGACCAAGTTATATAAAAGCTTTAAGAGGAGAAGAATCTATTAAATTATATGATTTATTTAATTCTAAATTAAGTGAATTTATACATGTCGAAACAGGACAATTTGGTGCTGATATGGAAGTTAGTTTAATAAATGATGGACCAGTTACCATTATTTTAGAAAAGGAGAATGTATGAAAGTTTTATGTATAGGTAATTCTTCTTATGATATAACTATTCCTGTTGAAAATTTTCCAATTGAAAATAAAAAAGTTAAACTAGAACATAAAGTAATTGAATGTGGAGGAGGATCTGGTTCAAATGCTGCTTGTCTTTTAGCATCATGGGGAGTTGATACAACTATTGCAAGTGTTATAGGAAATGATTTATATGGAGAAAAAATAAAAAAGGAATATTTAGATTATCATGTTAATACTAAATATTTAAAACAATTTAATGATAATACATCAGTTAGTTATATAATTGACAACTTAGAAAATAATTCTAGAACTATTCTAGTAAATAAAAATAATAATTTAGTTTTAGATAAAGATTTAATTATTGATAGTCATTTTGATTATATTTTACTAGATGGATCAAATATAGAATTTGCTAAACAAGTATTATCTAATCAAAATTGTATAAGTATTATAGATGCTGGAAGATTAAGTGATAATATAGTAGAATTATCTCATTTAGTAGATTATGTTGTATGTTCTAATGACTTTGCTAAAGATTATACAGGTATAAATTTTTCTTATGATAATATTGATGAAATTAAAAAGGTATATGATATTTTAGATAATGATTTTAAAGGTAAAATAGTTATTACTTTAGAAAACTTCGGATCATTTGTAAAAATTAATGATGATTATAAATTAATACCTAGTATTAAAATAGATTCACTTGATACAACAGGAGCAGGGGACTTGTATCATGGATCATTTGTTTACTTTTTAATGAATAATTATTCTTTAGAAAAAATTATGAGATTATCTAATATTACAGGAGCTTTATCAACAAGATTCATAGGAGGACGTAATAGTATTCCTAAACTAGATGAGGTACTTGAATATGATAAATAGTTATCCATCTCTTGATTTACATGGAGAATATAAAGAAAGTGCTTTAATAAAAGTTCGCGAGTTTATAAACGATAATATCATATTAAAAAATGAATTTATTGTTATTATTCATGGAAAAGGATCCGATATTTTAAGAAAAAGTGTTCATGAATATTTAAAAAAAGATAAGAATGTGTTATCATATAAACAAGATTTTTTCAATATGGGATCGACAATTGTTAAATTAAAAATTAATTAGGAGGTAGTATGAGTAAATTAGTTGTTATATCAGGACCAAGTGGAGCTGGAAAAGGAACGGTTGTTAAAGAATTATTAAATATTTATAAAAATAATAATGATAAAGTACATTTATCTGTATCGGCAACTACTAGAAGTCCAAGAGAGGGAGAAATTGATAAAGTAAATTATTATTTTATTAAAGAAAAAGAGTTTTTAGATAAATTAAAAAATAATGAATTTTTAGAATATAATCAATATGGAACAGGTAAATATTATGGAACTTTAAAGAGTCATGTCTTTGAATATTTAGATAAAGGATATGATGTTATACTTGAAATAGATATAAATGGTTATAAACAAGTAATTAATAATTATAAAGATGCCTTAGGAATATTTATAACTACTCCTAGTTTAAAAGTTCTTGAACAAAGATTAAGAGATAGAGGAACGGAAACAGAAGAACAAATTGAAAAAAGATTAAAAACTGCTAAAGATGAATTAAAAAATAAAGATATTTATCCATATATAATTATAAATGAAGATGGAAAGAGTTTTGAAGCAGCTGAAAAAGTATATAAAATTATTAAAAAGTAGCAAAAGGTGAACATTTTTCACCTTTTGCCTTTTTTAAACCCTTGAAAAATAAGAAAAGTAATTTTTTTTATTTTTTTTTAAAAAACTGATAAAAAAATTAATATATTAATAAGTGGAAGAAAAAATGTGTTTTATGAGAGGAGGATAAAAATGAATAAAACCATGACTAAAAGAAAAAAGAATTAAAAGAAGGAGAAATGATTCCACTTTGTTATGATGAATGTGTTAAGATTATGTTTGGTAATCCTAAACATTTAAAACCACTTACACTTTTATTATCTAAAACTCTTGGAGTAGATTATGAAGATTTAGAAGGAAGAATATCTTTAGTACCTACAGGTAGTCCTAATGATGTTTTAGGATATAAGAAAACTGATAGAGATATTGTTGTTTATATTAAAAATGAAGTAAGAGATAAAATAATAATTGAAGTTAATATGAGTGATGAATATTATGATGCTATTATGAATAAAAGTTTATATTATTTAGCTGAAGTATTTGGAACTGGATTAGAAGAAAGTAAAAAATATGATAATGTTGAACCAACATTTTTAATATGTTTTAATACATTTTATGTTGATAATATACATAAGAAAATGTTTGATGAATATTATTTTCGAAATGAAGAAGGATATATTTTAACTGAAAAAGAAAGAATTTTAAATATTAATATTGTAGATTGTTATCAAACTTGGTATAATGGAACATATAAATCACTTACTAATTCTTATCAAAGAGACTTGTTACTTTTATGTGCAGCAATGTATACTAAGAAAAAAGATGAATTTGAAAAGTGTCTTAGTGAAATGTCTACTGAAATAGATATAAAAAAAGAAATGAAGGAGGTATGTATTAGAATGAATGAAGATGAAGAATTAAAAGTAAGATATTACGACTTCCTTGAAGAAACAAAAGCATTAAATGCTGCTATTATACGCGATGAGAAAAGAAAAGCAAGAATTGCTGGATTAGAAGAAGGCCGACAAAGAGGCCGACAAGAAGGTAAACTTGAATCTCAAAAAGAAATAATTCAAAATATGTATCATAATAATATGGATATTAACTTAATAAAAGAAATTACAAAATTACCGATAGAAGATATTAAAAAAATAATTGAAGATATTAAAGAATAGGAATCATCCTATTTTTTTAATAGACAAATATAATTATTTATTATATAATTAACCTGGTGATACGATGGAAAGAGTTCAAAAAGTAATTAGTAATCTAGGATATGCATCTCGTAGAGAATCTGAAAAATTAATAATTGATGGTAAAGTATTAATAAATGATAAAGTAGCAAAACTTGGAGATAAAGTATCTTCTAAAGATATTATTAAAATAGATGGAGTAGCAATTGATAAAGAAAAAGCTAATGATAAAGTATATTATTTATTAAATAAACCAAGAGGTGTTGTATCAACTGTAAAAGATGAAAAAAATCGTAAAACAGTTGTAGATTTAATTAATACAGATAAAAGAATTTATCCAATAGGAAGACTTGATTATGATACAACAGGTGTATTAATATTAACAAATGATGGAGAATTAACTAATTTATTACTTCATCCTAGTAAAGAAATTGAAAAAGTATATCTTGCTAAAATAAAAGGAATTATTACAGGAAGTGATATTTATAAATTAAAACAAGGTGTTATGATAGATAATATTAAAACAAGTCCTGCCCGCGTTAAATTAAAAAGTTTTAGTAAAAAAACTAATACATCACTTGTTGAAATAACTATTCATGAAGGTCGCAATCATCAAGTAAAAAAAATGTTTCAAAGTGTTGGATATGATTGTTTAAAATTAACTAGATTAAGATTTGCTTTTTTAGATTGTAAAGATTTAAAATCTGGTGAATATAGAGAATTGAATATTAAAGAAGTAAAAAAATTATATAGTTTAGGTAAATAAAGGTGTAATTATGAGTAGAGGAAATGTTAGAAGAGTAAATATAAAAGGAATGGATCAAATTCTTATTGATTTAAAACCTAGAAGGTGTGATGCTGATGTATTTATTAATACAGGAGTAGATGTAACTAATTTAGTAGAATACATAAATAAAAAAAAAGAAGAAGGGTATCACTATACATATTTTCATGCTTTTGTCTTAGCACTTGCAAAAACAATTTATAATAGACCAAAATTAAATAGATTTGTTCAAAATAGACATATGTTTGAACACACCGATGTTGTAATTGCATTTGTTGCTAAAGTAGAATTTAATGATCATGCCAAAGAATTAATGTTACAAATTCCAATTAATCCAGATGAAACACTTGATAGTTTATCAAATAAGATTAGAGAAAAAGTAGAAGCAATTAGAAATAAGAAAAATAAAACTAAAGAAAAAGGAGCTAATTCTGCAATTGAAATAGTTGGAAAATTGCCTAATTTAATTAGGGTTCCTTTAATAGGACTTATAAAATTAATGGATAAATGGGGAATATTACCAAAATCTTTACAAGAAGATAATCTTTATTTTTCTAGTGCTTTAGTTACTGATATAGGTTCTTTACAAAGTGATTCAATATATCATAATAATGCAAATTTTGGTACCTCTTCTTCAATGACAGCAATTGGTGAAATAAGAGATAAAGTAGTTGCTAAAGATGGAAAAGAAAAGATAATTAAATCATGTAATTTTGGAATTAATTTTGATGAAAGAATAGCAGATGGATTTTATATGATAAAAAGTTTTAAATTACTTGAATATATTTTAAATAATCCTGAATTATTAGAACAAAGAGCAGATACTAAAATAGAAATAGATAAATAATATAAAAAAAAAGAAATACTTTTTCTTTTTTTTTATATATGATATACTTATTAAGTAAAGAGGTAGTTATGAAAAAGATATTATTAATTTCTAATATGTATCCAGATTTAAATAATAAACATTATGGAATATTTGTTAAGAATGTTGAAGAATTATTAATTAATAATGGATATATAGTAGATAAAGTAATTATGTTTAAAACTAAGAATAAAATTGTTAAATTAATTAAATATATATTATTTCATTTAAAAGTTATATTTAAAGGATTATTTAATAACTATGATTATTTATATGTTCATTTTGCATCTCATTCTAGTTTAGGAGCAGTTTTTGTTAAAAAGATAAAAAAGAATATTAATTTAGTTATTAATTGTCATGGAAATGATGTTATTGCTGATACAGAAATAGATTTAAAAAATATAGATAGAAGTAAAAAATATTTAAAAAATGCTGATAAAGTTATAGTTCCTTCTATTTATTTTAAAAATGTTGTAAAAAAGAATTATCAAATTAAAGATGATAAAATATTTGTTTATCCATCAGGAGGAGTTAATACGAATAAATTTATTAATAAAGATATGAATGAATGTAAAGAAAGAATTAATTTAGATAAAAATAAAAAATATATAGGATATATATCAAGAATTGAAAAAGATAAAGGATGGGATACTTATCTAAATATGATAAAAAGATTAGTTGAAGATAAACTAATTAATGACTATAAATTCTTAATTGTTGGATCAGGTGATGAAGAATTTGAAATGAATTCTTTAATAGATAAATTAGAAATTAGAAAATATTTAGATATTAGAAATATGGTTGCCCAAGAAGAGCTAGTTGATATATATAATAGTCTAGAAATATTCGTGTTTCCTACACGACGTAAAAGTGATAGTTTAGGACTTGTAGGACTTGAAGCCATGTCATGTGAAACTTTAGTTATAACAGGAGATAAATACGGACCAACTGATTATATAAAAGATAATGTAAATGGCTTTATGTTTTCAATTGATAATGATAATTTAAAAGATAAAATAATAGAAATAATAAATAAAAGTTCTGAAGAAAAAGAAAATATTAGAAAAAATGCCAGATTAACGGCATTAGAATATGATATAGATAATACTAAAGATAAAATATTAGAGGTATTTAAATGAAAACAGCCATA
>CAMVLU010000023.1 GCA_947168405.1 uncultured Clostridia bacterium | reverse complement strand
TGTTGTCGATTCTTCCTTGCTTGAACAACGGCTCTCAATTTTTTTGAGTATTCTAACTCCGCTTTTAAATATAAATTTTCTTTTTTTAACCTTTCATTTTCTTCTTCAATTGTTTCATTCTTTTTAGATTTATTATTTTCTTTATTCATAGTCGGACGACCTCGCTTTCGTTCAACAATATTATAACCATTTTCTTTATATTTGGAAATCCATGTTGATAACATACCTTTACTTAATAAGCCCTCATCAATTGCAACAGATATTAATGATTCATGATTATATAAAACTCTTTTAATAATTCTTTCCTTTTCTTCTTTTGAATATTTTTTATTATTTTTACTTTTTAATATCTTATATCCATGTTTATTAATTAAACTTATTAAGTATTCAACAACAGCATGATTAACATTATATTTTGAACAAAGACTAGAATATGACATTCCTTTTTTTCTATCTTTATATAAATTTACTTTATCTTCATAACTTAACTTTGACATATAAAAACCTCGTTTCTATGTCCAAGAAACGGGGTTCATATCAATTAATCAAGTTTTTTATTTTGTTTTTATATTTTCTAAAGATAATGAATTAATTAAATTTTCTAATTTATCATTATAATCATTAAGAATATTAATAGTATTCATATTACTTAATAGAATATTTCTAATATATTCTATATAATCTTCTGTAGTTCTAATACAGTAATCATTTACAGCATTACCATATACTGCATCATATATTGCACCATTTTCACATTGAATAGTATATATTTGTTTAACAAGCTGACTTCCATGCATAGAATTATATTTTTTTTGTTCACTTTTAATAATTGTTCCTCTTAAATAAGTAAATATATTTGGAACTTCCTTACCATTTATTTTACGAAATAATAAAACATTTGTTCCATTTTCTAATATTTTATCCATAAACCCTCCTTATTACGCAAAATATACTAGCATAAGAAAAAATGAAAATCAAGATATTTATCTTGTTAAAGTTAATTTCTTTCCTTCATAACTTTCTTGAATTTTAGCATCTAATATTTCTTTTTCTTTTAATATTTGTTCAAATTTAACATCTTTTTCTCTAACATCAATAATTTGAGATTCAATATCAGATATTTTTTTAGTTATATCTAATTTTAATTTTTCTAAATCATCTTTATCTAAAGTTAATTCATTATTTTTATTTGCATATATAATCTTTTTATATCTATTAATGTATTCATCCATTAAAAGTTGAACTTTATATAATAATTCATTTTTATTATCTAAATTTAAGTAATTAATTCTATTTAATAACATACTAAATTCTTTCATAATATAACTTGTAAAATTATTTAAATCTTCTTTAATAGGATTTTCTAATGTTTTATCAAATTCTTGTATATTATTAGATTTTGTATTTTGTAGTACCATAGTTTTTTCTAATTGTTTAATTTTATGTTTATTAAGTTTTGTTTGTTTTATTATTTCTTTTATAGATTTTATATATCTATCGTGAATACACATATCTGTGATGATATAATTAAGCATTTCTACCATGAATGTTATTGTCATCCATACCATTATTATATTAAAAATATTTGAACCTATTGAAATATTTATTGAACCTATTAAAATAGATAAATAAGTAGAAAGAGAAATAAATCCTAATTGCTTAATACATCTTTTTATAATCGATAAAATATTGTTTTTATTATCTTGTTTTAAATAATTAAGATAGATATTTTTTTCTTCTTTTGTAAAATCCATTTTACCATTTTCACCATTTTTAACAATGTTATCTATTCTTTTTCTTTCATTAAAAATATTAACTAATTCATTTAATTTTAATGTAATAGAATTATAGTTTCCTAATTCATAATTAGTCATGGTAATATCATTAAATTTTAAACTATATTTTTTTCCTTTATAAATAATAATAAATATTTTATTTTCATTATCATATTCAATATTATATTTATTATTATTTTTATTTTTTTCTAATGTTTTAATAAAATTAGATAAAGGCATTTCTTCAAAATATTTTCCTTTTATAGTATTGTATTCAGTAATTTTAAGTTTTTTTATTTCATAAATATCGTCTTCAATTGGTGGTACTTGAAAAACTCCTACAACACCCATACAAAATCCCCCTTTTTTATAGTTACGTATTGTATCATAAAAAAAGTAAAAAGTCAAATTGGTAACTTTTTACTTTATATTAGCATATTCAAGTCTTAATTTATCTGCAACTGTTACAATAAATTCGGAATTGGTTGGTTTAGCTTTATCAATATCAACACTATAACCAAATATTTCTTGCATTAAATCCCAGTTTCCTCTATTCCAACTTACTTCTATTGCATGTCTTATGGCTCTTTCTACACGTGAAACAGTTGTATTAAATTCTTCAGCAATTTGTGGATATAATTCCTTTGTTATTCCTCCTACTACATCAGGATGAAAGAATACTTCCATAATGCTTTGTCTAATATAAGAGTATCCTTTTATGTGAGATGGAACTCCTAATTCGTGTAAGACATTTGTAATAGCAATTTGTAAGTTGTTATGGTATAAGTCAATTGTTTTAGAAGTTGATTTGATTTCATTAGTACATTCTAATATTTTTCTTTCAAGTTCAGGAAGTTCAAATGGCTTTAACATAAAATAATTAACTCCCATACTAGATACTTTTCTAATAATTTCAGGTGTATTATAAGATGTTAAAACAATAATTTTAGGAATTTCTTTTCGATCTTTTATTTCTTCTAAAACAGAAACTCCATCTTTTTTAGGCATAATTAAATCTAATAATATTAAATCAAATTCTCCTAAATGGTTATTAATTACTTCTAAACCTTCTACTCCATCATTAGCAACATAGTCTAATGATATTACTGCGTGACTACTAAAATACTCCTTTACCATATCGACAAGTTGTTTATTATCGTCGATCATTAGTACTCTAATTTTTTTCATTTCTTGTCCTTTCCTACTGCACGCAATTATAATTATATATCATTCTACATTTTTTGCAAGATTTTTTTTTAGCTAATTTTGTCGAATTTATTTTATTTTTGATTGTAAAGATAAAATATCGCTTGGATTTAAAGATGCTCCTCCAATTAAATATCCATCAATTATATTAATTTTCTCAAGATTATCAATATTATCTAATTTAACACTTCCTCCATATAATACTTTAATATTTAAGTTATATGATTCTTTAATATAATTTTTAATAAAAGAAATTGTATTATTAAGACAATTATTATCAGGAATTACACCACTTCCTATTGCCCAGATAGGTTCATATGCGATAATTAAATTATTTTCATTAATTAGATTTATATTGTCTAAAAAGGCTTGATCTATTTCGCTTTTTAAAAATGAATTAGTTTCTTCTTCACTTAATTTTTCTAATTCTCCTATACATAGAATTGTTTTTATATTATTATTTAAAGCTAAATTTATTTTTTTAGATATATATTTATCATCATCAAAATATTTTCTTCTTTCCGAATGTCCTATAATTGTATAAGTTATTCCTAATTCCTTTAATTGATGGATAGATGTATCTCCTGTAATACTTCCAAATTCATTAAAAGAAATATTTTGACTTCCTACTAAATAGTTTTCTTTATTAAATGATTCTATATAAGGAATACTTGGAAAAAATATTACTCTTTCTTTTTCTATTTTATTATTTATATTATTTAAATAATTTTCTATATCTTTTTTTAACAAATTCATTTTAAAATTACAACATATTAATTTCATATTTTCTCCTTTTATATATTAATACCTGGAAGATTTTTTCCTTCTATTAGTTCTAACGATGCTCCTCCTCCAGTTGATACATGAGTAAATTTTTCTTTATAACCAAGATTAATTACAGCAGATGCAGAGTCTCCTCCACCTACTACACTTATACAATCTAGATTACTAATAATTTTACATATTTCTTCAGTTCCTTTTTGATAAGTTTTATTTTCGTAATAACCCATAGGTCCATTCCAAAAAATAGTTTTACTTTTTTCTAAATAACTTCTATATAATTCTATAGTTTTAGGACCAATATCAAGTGCTATATCATCTATGTCTATTTTATCTTTAACTTGATAATTATCATTATCAATATCACTTGATACAATATGGTCAATTGGTAAAATAATATTATTTGTACTATTAAGTATATTTTTGGCAAAATCAATAGATTCTTCTTCATAAAGTGATTTACCAATATTATCCCCTTTGGCTTTTAAAAAGGTATATGCCATTGCTCCACCTATAAGAATATAATCAGCTTTATCTTTTAAATTTTCAAGAACACCTATTTTATCGCTTATTTTAGATCCACCTAAGATAACTGTATATGGTTTATTTGGATTATTAATAAGTGGATATAAGTTATCTATTTCTTTTAAAACTAAAAATCCTAAACAAGATTCTTTTATAAATTTAGATATTCCAACATTTGATGCATGACTTCTATGACATGTTCCAAATGCATCATTTATAAATACATCTCCAAGACTTGCCCAATATTTAGATAATTCTTCATCACATCCACTTTCAAGTTTACCATTTAAGTCTTCAAATCTTGTATTTTCAAGCATAACAATATCTTGTTCTTTCATATTTTTAATTGTATTATTAACTAATTCTCCTCTTGTTTCAGGTATAAATGTAACTTCTTTTTTTAATAATTCAGATAATCTTATAGAAACTGGTTTTAAAGATTTAGTTTTCAAGTCATCTTCTGTTTTTACTTTTCCTAAATGAGAAAGTAATATTATCTTACAATTTTTATCTAAACAATAATTAATTGTTTTTAAACTTTCTTTAATTCGATTATCATCAGTTATATTTAAATCTTTGTCCATTGGGACATTGTAATCTACTCTAATTATTACTTTTTTGTTATTTAAATTAATATCTTCTATTCTTTTCATATTTCTCCTTTATTAACATATTTATTATAATAATTTATTAACAAATATACTATCTTTTTACATATAAATTTGATATACTACAAAATAAGGAGTATTATTATGAAAGTATTAGTAAGTGATTATGATAAAACTTTTTATGTTAATGAATTTGATATTAAAAAAAATATAAAAGCTGTTCAAGAATTTAGAAATTTAGGAAATATTTTTATTATAGCAACAGGAAGAAGTTATTTAGATTTTAAAAAGAAAGTAAATGCTTATAATATTAAATATGATTATGTTTTATTAAATCATGGATCAACTATTTTGGATAAGAATGATAATATTATTTTAAATATTCCTATAGATAATTTAAATTTAGAAATAATAAATGATTTAGAATTAAATAAAACTATTGAGCATTTTTGTTGTTCAGAGTTAGAAAGTAGAGTAGATTTTAACTATCCTAATTTAACTAAAATAGCAGTTCGTTATTTACCATTTGTTAATATACCTAAAATAAAAGAAAAATTAGAAATAAAATATAATAATATAAATGTATATTTAGTATCTAGTAATATGTTAGAAATTATA
Source organism: uncultured Clostridia bacterium (assembly GCA_947168405.1). Taxonomy (GTDB): domain Bacteria; phylum Bacillota_I; class Bacilli_A; order RF39; family UBA660; genus RUG591. The sequence continues at coordinate 13,967 of CAMVLU010000023.1, read as the reverse complement.
TCTAAGAATATTAGTAAATCTAAAGCAATTGAGGTATTAAGAAAATTATTAAATATTAATAAAGATGATATTTATACAATAGGTGATGGAGAAACTGATATAGGAATGATTCAAGATTATAATGGATATGCTATATCAAATGCTATTAAAGAATTGAAAAATGTTTCTATAGGTGAAGTTAAAAGTGTTTCAGAATTAATAAATAAAATAATATAAAAATTTTGGTTTAAATTGATAAATCAGAATTTTTTTCTTTTATATTAATAATTGAAGAGTTATATGTTTATGAAAGGAAAATAAAAAATGAATGATATTACAACAACAATTAATATACAGAATACTGAAATAAAAGTTATGATGGTTGATAATGAGGATTATATTTCTTTAACAGATTTAGCGAGATATAAAAATCAAGAAAATCCAGGAGATGTAATAATAAAATGGATGAGTAATAAAAGTTCTTTTGATTTCTATTCTTTGTGGGAAGAAATTTTTAATGAAAATTTTAAACTAGAGAAATCTCGCGAGTTTAAAATGGATTCAGCAACTCAGGCTTTTACTATGAGTCCTTCAAGATGGATTAATTTAACAAGTGCTAAAGGATTTATAAGCAAAAGAGGAAAATATGGTGGAGGAACATTTGCTCATCCAGATATTGCATTAGAATTTGCTTCTTGGTTAGATCCAGCATTTAAATTATATTTAATTAAAGAATTTGAAAGATTAAAGAAAAACGAATCATATCAAGAAAAAATAGAATGGTCTGTGAGAAGAAGTTTATCTAAAACAAATTATCATATTCATACAAATAGTATAAAAGAATATTTAGTACCTAAATTAACTGATAGTCAAAAACAATTTATATATGCAAATGAAGCTGATGTTATAAATGTTGCTTTATTTGGTATGACTGCTAAAGAATGGAAAGATCATAATCCTAATTTAAAAGGTAATATAAGAGACTATGTAGATATTTTACATTTGATAGTATTAAGTAATTTAGAAGTATTAAATGCTAATATGATAGAAAATAATATTCAACAGTATGAAAGAATAGAAAAATTAAATAATATAGCAAGAAAAGAATTAGAAGTATTGTCTAAGAATAATAATATTTTAGATATAGAAAAGACTGATAATAAATTTATTGAAATAAAATAATAAAAAAACATATAATTCTTCAAAAAAATTAATTTATATTAATAAATCAAGCTTTTTTTCTTTTATATTAATAATTGAAGAGTTATATGTTCATGAAAGGAGAATTAAGAATGAATAATAGTATATTTGATAATATTAAACATATTGATAAGTATGGAAAGGAGTATTGGGAAGCAAGAGAATTAATGCCTTTATTAGAATATAAAAAATGGGATAAATTTGTGAAAGTTATTAATTCAGCTAAAATAGCATGTAAACAAAGTAATAATATGGAATGCGATCATTTTCTCCAAGTAGGGAAAATGATAAAAATAGCTAAAGGAGCTAAAAGAAATGTATTAGATTATAAACTATCTAGATATGCTTGCTATTTAATAGTTCAAAATGCTGATTCTCGAAAAGAAACTGTTGCTTTAGGTCAAACTTATTTTGCTGTTCAAACAAGGCGTCAAGAGTTAAGTGATTTAGAATATAGTAAGTTATCTGAAGATGAAAAAAGATTTTATCAAAGAAATTTAACAAGAAAAGGAAATAATTCTTTAAATATTGCTGCTAAAAATGCAGGAGTTAAGAATTTTGATAAGTTTCATAATGCAGGCTATAAAGGATTATATGGAGGAGAAACAGCAGATGATATTTTTAAAAGAAAAGGTTTAAGATATAGAGAAGATATCTTAGATAATATGGGAAGTGTAGAACTTGCGGCTAATTTTTTTAGAATTACTCAAACAGAAGAAAAACTAATAAACGATAATATAAAAGGAGAAAATGATGCAAATAATACTCATTATAAAATGGGGAGTGATATTAGAAAATTTATTGCTAGTCATGGTGGAACAATGCCAGAATGTTTACCAACACCTAGTAAAAGTTTAAAACAGTTAGAAAAAGAAAAAGTTAATTTAGTGACTAATAACTAAATTAAAAAACATATAATTCTTTAAAAAAACTCCAAGTTGGAGTATCAATAAATATCTTTAATAAATTATAATTCTTTTCTATCAATATTCTTAGTTGTTAATATAGTTTTATTTTTTTTATTCACAAATTGTATTTCATAGTCGCATATTTCAGCAATTTTTTCTATATCATCAAAAGCAATTTTTTGAGTTCTACCTCTTTCCCAATCAGAGTAGGTGTTACTTTGTATTCCTATAATCTTTGAAATATCTTCTTGTCTAAGTTTCTTTTGCAATCTAATGGTTTTCAATATTTTATTTATTTGCATAGAAATAACACCTCACAACTAATTATCGCAAAATCCGATATTTTTATCTTGACATCTCGCAAATTGCGAGATAATATTAAATTAGATAATAAATGAGGTGTTAAATGGAAAATAAGAAAAAATTAATATTTATAATAATATTCGCTGTAATAATATTATTAATAGGAAGTAGTTATGCACTTTTAAGAAGTAGTGATGTTAGTACAAATCCTTATACTATGAATGTAGGATTATTAGAGGTATCATTTAAAAGTGGTACACAAAATTTAACATTAAGTAATGCTTATCCTATAAGTGATGAAGATGGTATGAATCAACAAGAGGAACTTGTGTTTACAATAAAAAATACAGGACAAATGAAAGCAAATTATTCTGTATATATAGAAGAAACAAGTACAAGTCCTGCTTTTGCAAGTGTAATAAGATATGCAAATCAAAGAAATACCAATGGGTATTCCGATATCAAAACATTAGGTGAAGATAACTATATAGAAAAAGATACTTTCATAGATATCAATGAAGAAGTAACTTATAGAGTAAAGATGTGGTTAGATTATGATGCAGATAATACCTATATGAATAAAACATTTTCAGCTAAACTAGTTGTTGTAAGTAATCAAATGGATGAAAATAAGATTATTCAACATATATTAAATAATAATACAGCAGAGTTAGATACTAGTATCAAGTTTTATGAAGTAAGTAGTTCTACCAACGGAGAAGGACTATATATAATGAATTCAACAGTAAACAATCAATTTCCTATATATTATTATAGAGGAAATGTAACCAACAACAATGTAAAGTTTGCTGGATATTGTTGGAAGATAGTTAGAACTACAGATACAGGTGGAACTAAAATGATATTTGCTGGAAGTCCAAATCCAGAAACAGGTTATTGTGATAGAACAGGAAGTGATACAGAGATAGGAAAATCAAAATTTAATGAAAATTATAAGAGTCCAGCCTATACTGGTTATAGTAATGGAATAGTATATGAATATGAAACTGATACTCCAACAGAAAATGCTTTATTTGGAAAATCAGTAAAAAGCGATGGAACCTTAGAAGATCCAAAAACAACATTAGATTCAACCCATCATTATAGTTTTGATTTAACAACAAATGGAACTTCTGATAATGTAAGATACTATTATTACGCTTCTGGTAGTACTTATAGATATATAACATTTTCTAAAACAAAAACAATAGAAGATGTATTAGAAGAGATGTTAACAGGAAATTATAATACCAAAGACCATCCATCTACTATTCAAGCATACATAAATGATTGGTGGAAAGATTTAGATAATACTTATGGTTCTTATTTAGAAGATACAATTTGGTGTAATGATAGAAGTATTTCTCATTTAGGTGGGTGGAATGCTAATGGTGGTTCTTTAACTTCTTCTGTTATATCCATGATAGGTGAAAGAAGATATAATACATATTATTCTAGCATTTCACTTAATATTAATCAGACAAACACACCTCTTTTAACTTGCAGTAATGAAAACGATAGATTGTCTATAACAAATGGTAAAATAAAGTATCCGCTTGCTTTGTTAACATATGATGAATCTGCTATGGCTGGTAGCATATGGAAAACAGATAACAAAAATTTTTATTTATATAATGGTAATATATATTGGTTATTATCTCATCCAAACTTTTATATTAACCAAGCTAGTGGTGGGATTTTGACTGAAAGAGGAGGTATAGGTGATTTTTCAGTTAATGGTATTCATGGCGTTCGTCCAGCCTTATCCATTAAAGCCGGAACTGAAATTACAAGCGGAAATGGTAGTCCTGAAACTCCATATTTAATCGGACCTCAAAGTTAAAAAATTATTTAAGAAATTTTGATTTAAATTGATAAATCAAAATTTTTTTCTTTTATATTATAAGGGGAGGTTTTATGAATAAAGAATTGTTAGAAGATTCCTTCTTTGATAATATAAATGGATATTCACTAGATTTAAATCAAAGAAAAATAATATTAGATGATACAGATAATGTTTTAGTTGTTGCAGGAGCTGGAAGTGGTAAAACTTTAACTATTGTTGGTAAAATAAAATATTTAATAGAAAAAGAGCACGTTAATTCAAAAGATATACTATGTATATCATTTACAAATGAAACGGTTAATAGTTTAAAAGAAAAATTAGATATGGATATAGATATCTATACATTTCATAAATTAAGTTTAGAAATACTAAAAGATCATCATATTTTTTATCAAATTGCTGAAAGTGATTTATTAGAATATACCATAAACGAATATTTAGAAAGTAATATATATTTTAATAATTATCAAAAATATGTATTAAATTATTTTATGTATAGTATAGAAGATAATAAAAAATTAACAATAGAAAAAGTAAAAAGAGAGTTTCCTAAAATATATGACTCATATAAAAAATTAATTGCGTCTTTTGTTAACAATATTAAAAGTCATGGACATAGTATTAATAATTTTAAAAGATATATTAGAAAGAATAAATATATTTTTTCTCGAAAGAAAAGAATAAAAAATATAAGTTTTTTAATTATAATGTTTGATATATATAGATTATATTTAGAAGAACTTAATAGTTGTTATAAAATAGATTTTGATATGATGATAGATTTATCTACTAAGATAATTGAAAAATATGGAATGAAAAGATTTTATAAATATATTATTATAGATGAATTTCAAGATACATCATATGTTCGTTATAAATTAATAAAAAGAATACAAGAGGAATGTAATAGTAAATTACTATGTGTTGGAGATGATTTTCAATCAATATATAGATTTTCTGGATGTAATTTGGATTTATTTGTTAACTTTAAAAAATATTTTAAACCAAGTCATATTTTATATATGAATAAAACATATAGAAATTCTTATGATTTAATAAAAATAGCTTATTATTTTATTATAAAAAATAAATATCAATTAAAAAAACAATTAATATCAGATAAAAGATTAAAAAGTCCTATAAAAATAATATATTATACAAGAAGTAATTATCGTTTTATTTTTTATAGATTATTAGATAAATTAATTTCAGATGGTAAAAAAGAATTATTAATTCTTGGTAGATGTAATCATGATATTAATATGGTATATGATGGAGAATTAGATAATGATTATATTGTATATAAAGATATTAAAATTAAATATTTAACAGTTCATTCATCAAAAGGACTTGAATGTGAAAATGTTATTATTTTAAATTTAATAGATGATATATTAGGTTTTCCTAATAAAATAAAAGATGATGAAGTATTAAATCTTGCTTTTAAAAATAAAGAAAGATATTTATATGCAGAAGAAAGAAGACTTTTTTATGTTGCACTTACAAGAACTAAAAATAATGTTTATTTATTAACTAAAAAAAATCAAGAATCAAAGTTTGTTTTAGAAATTAAAAGAAAATGTGAAATAATTGATATTTAATCTTGTTATTTTTTTAAAAATAGTTATAATAAATAATTTGAATGGAGGAATAGTATGGATCCAATACTATCTTATAGTAAAGCATTACCTAATTCCTTAACAAAAGAAGATTTAAATGATTTATTTTTTAAATATCAAGATGGTGATTTATCTGCAAGAGAAGAAATTATTAAACATAATGCAAGATTAATATCCTTAGTAATTGAAAAAGTAAATAAAAATTATAATGATAAAGAAGAATTATTTTCAATAGGCATGATTGGATTAATAAAGGCTGTTGATACATTTGACTTAAGTAAAAATAAAAAGTTTGCTAATTATGCTATTATCTGTATTCAAAATGAAATGTTAATGTTTTTTAGAAAAAATAATAGAATTGTAAGAAATGAATTAGGAATAACAACAATAAGTGATCAAGAAGGTAAAGAAATGGATTTAATAAATAATATTCCAGATTTAAGCGTAGATTTTGTTTTAGATTATGAAAATCAAGATACCATTAAAGTAATAAATGAAATAGTTAATTCATTATCAGAAAGAGAACAATTAATTATAAAAAAATTTTTTGGATTTAATGGTAAAGAAAGAATGAACCAAAATGTAATAGCAAAAGAATTAGGAATAAGTCAAACACATATATCAAGATTAATAAAAAAAACATTACAGCAAATAAAAGAGAATTTAATAAAATTAAATATTATAGAAAATGGAGATAATATGGAATTAATAAGTAATAAAGATAATAATAAAGATAATAATAAAGATAATAATAAAGATAATAAATTTATGAAGAGAAAAGAAAGATTTATAAAAATGCCTAGTATAAATGAATATTTAGAAGGCTATTCTGAAGAAGAAAGAAAAATAATGATTTCTGGATTAACAGAAAAAGAAAAAAATATTATTAATAAATATTTCTTTTTAGAAGGAAATAAACCACATTTAGAAGAAGAAACAGCAAATTTATTAGGAATGACAGTTAATGAATTAAATAAGGAAGTTAAAGAAATAATTACTAAAATGAAGAAAATTCTAGAAGATGAAAAAGTAAAAAATCAAACTAAAGAAGAACAAAGTATTATGGATATTATTAATATAATAAATGAACCTAAGAAAAAAGGTAGAAGAATTAAAAGTATTTATGAATTACTTAATGAATATTCTAAAGAAGAAATAGATTTAATGTTAGAAAAATTAACTGCTAATGATAAAATATTGTTAGAAAAAAGATATGGTAAGGATTTAGAAAATCCAAGATCAAACAATGATTTTAATACATCAGATAAAAATAGATTTTATGGATTGTTGTTACCTAAAATGAAAAGATTGTTACCAAAAAGAGAAAATGTAATAGAATTAAAATGTGATAATCAAGAAATAATTAATAAAGAACAAAGTAATATTCAAATGCTTGAAATATTTAGAAATTATTCTTTTAAAGAAATGTTAAATTATTTAACACCTAAAGAAGCAGTTATTATCTGTTTAAGATTTGGTTATATTGATAATAAATATTATAGTGTTCAAGCAATAAGTAATTTTTTAGGAATAACTGAATTAGAAGTATTAGATGTTACTAAAAAAATATTATTATTGTTTAAAGATAATATAAATAAATATTTGGATAATGCAATTGAATATATTGAAGGTAATAAAAAAGGAGGTAAATAATGAATGATAATATTATGAAATATTATAAAATTTTAGTAACAAATCCATTTATAGAAGGTTCTATAACAGAAAAAATATATGCAATGAAAAAGGATAATGATTATTATGAAATATTAACAGGAAAAAAATATATGTATTAGAAAATAAAATACCTGATGATGTTTTAAAAGATGATTATTTTAATAAAAAATGTTCTTATATTGGAATATCTAAAGAATTATGTTTTGATAGTGAGGTATCTAAATATTTAGTGTTTGAAGTTATATCAAGAAAAAAGGAAATTTTAGATAATTTAGATAATATAGAAGGGTCAATATTAAATTATTTTTCAAAAAATAAGACAAAAATCATAAAAAAGTAATGAATTTGTTGTAATTTAAGCAAAAAACAATTGACTTTTATGAAACTATTATGTATAATCTACTCTGGTACATTGATTCCCGTAAGTTTCATGGTGGGAACATGAAACTAAGAAAAGGAGAATAAAAAAATGAAAAGTTATATGCAAAAAAAAGAAACAGTTGAACGTTCTTGGTATGTAATTGATGCTGAAGGACAATCACTTGGTAGAGTTGCAACAAAGGCAGCTCATATGTTAAGAGGAAAACATAAGGTTACTTATACTCCTCATATTGATTGTGGAGATTATGTTATTATAATCAATGCAAAAAAAGTTAATTTAACTGGAAACAAGTTAGATGATAAGATGTATTATAATCATTCTATGTATCCAGGTGGATTAAGAGAAAGAACTGCACGTGTTATGCGTGAAAATTATCCAATTGAGATGATTGAAAGAGCAGTTAAAGGAATGCTTCCACATAATCGTTTAGGAAGAGCTATGGGTAAAAAGTTATTTGTTTATGAAGGAGCAGAGCATCCACATCAAGCACAAAAACCTATAGTAATGGAAATTAAATAGGGAGGATAAGGTATGGCAAAAGCAAATATATATCAAGCTACCGGAAAAAGAAAAGGTAGTATTGCAAAAGTATCTTTAACAAGTGGAACAGGAAAAATTACTGTAAATGGTAGAGATGTTCGTGAATATTTTCCATTTGAAACATTAGTTATGGATTTAGAACAACCATTAGAACTTACAAATACTAAAGGAATATTCGATGTAGATTGTAAAGTTAAAGGTGGAGGATTCCGTGGACAATCAGGAGCTATTCGTTTAGGAATTACTAGAGCACTTCTTGTATATGATAGTACTACTTCATCTGATAGTGAAAATAGTTTAAGAAAACCATTAAAAGTAAATGGAATGATTACTAGGGATGCAAGAGTTAAAGAACGTAAGAAATATGGTCTTAAAAAAGCTCGTCGTGCACCACAATTTAGTAAGAGATAAAACTTGGAGCAATCTAAGTTTTTTTCTTTATCTAAAAATAGTAATGTGATATACTAAATTAGTAGGAGAATAAAAGTAATTTTAAAAAATATATAAAAATAAGTGGAGGTATCTATGGAAAATAAAAAAAGATTAAAAATAGGAATATTTATGGATAATTTTTATCCAACTATTGACGGAGTAGTATTAGTTATTGATAATTTAGGTAAAATGTTAGCAAAAGAAAATGATGTTGTGGTAGTTGTTCCTTATACAGATAGTTATGATGAAGATTTTACTAGACCTTATAGGGTATTTAGAGTAAATAGTTTTTCTGTTCCTTTTTCAGAATATAAAGTAGGAAGATCTACACCTAAGTTTTTTCCAGAATATAAAAAATTATTAAAAGAAAATTTTGATATAATTCATATTCATTCACCTTTTACAGTAGGACGTCTTGGATTAAGACTTGCTAAAGAACTTAAAGTTCCATGTATTGCTACAATGCATACAAGATTTGATTTTGAAATACGAAAAAGGATAGATAATAAATTTGTTGTTAATACAATTATTAAAAACATTATAAAAGTATATAATAAATGTGATAAGTGTATTGCTATTAATCATGCAATGATTAAAGTATTTAAAGATTATGGATATAAATATGAACCAGTTATTATTTATAATGGAACGGATTTATTACCTTTAAAAGATAAAGAAAAAAATATTGAAAATGTTAATAAATTATATGATATAGATAAAGATGAATTAGTATTTTTATTTGTAGGAAGAATAACTAGTATTAAAAATATATTTTTTATTTTAGATTCTTTAAAATTATTGCGTGATGATGGTATTAAGTTTAAAATGTTATATGTTGGAACTGGTCCAGATGAAAAGAAATTAAAAAATAAAATAATTGAATATAATATGGAAGATTATGTTACATTAACAGGAAGACTTACAGATAGAATAATTCTATCATCTATTTATGCAAGAAGTGATTTATTTTTATTTCCATCTCTGTTTGATGCATCTAGTTTAGTTCAAATAGAAGCTGCTGTTAATGAAACACCAGGATTATTTATTGAAGGAAGTGTAACATCAGATACAGTTATTAATAATGTAAGTGGATTTACTTCAAAACTTGATGAAGTAGAATATAAAAATAGAATAAAAGAAATTATAAATGATAAAAAATTATTAAAAGAAGTATCTGTTAATGCTCGAAAGATGCTTGGAAAACATTGGAGTGAAATTGCCGATGAAACATATAATTTATATTTAGAAGAAATAGATAAATATAAGTTAGAACATAATGATAATCAATAGAAAGGATATAATATGGAATTTGATAAAGTAATTAGAGAAAGAAAAGCAACAAGACTTTTTAGTGATAAAAAATTAGAAAAAGATAAATTAGATAAAATATTAGAAGCAGGAAGAATTGCTCCAACTGCTAAAAATATTCAACCATTTAAAATATATATAATTGAAAGTAAAGAAGGATTGAAAAAATTAGATAAAGTAACACCATGTAGATATAAAGCTCCAATTGTTTTATTAATATGTGGAGAACCAGAAAAATCATATAATAAAAATGGACATCCTACATATGAAATGGATAGTTCTATTGTTACAACACATATGATGTTAGAAGCAACTAATTTAGGAGTTGATAATATTTGGATAGAAATGTTTGATGAAGAAAAAATAATTAAAGAATTTGATATACCAAGTAATTTAAAACCAGTTTGTTTACTTCCCCTTGGATATAAATCGAAAATATGTCCTCCAAGTCCATTTCATAAAATAAGAAAAAATATAAATGATTTAGTTGAATACAAATGATTTTAAATGTAAGTGGTAGGACAGATATAGTAGCTTTTTATTCAGATTGGTTTTTAAATCGTTTAAAAGAAGGATTTGTTGATGTAAGAAATCCTTTTTATCCTAAATCAGTTAGTAGAATATACTTTTCTGATGTAGATTTAATCTTTTTTTGCACTAAAAATCCTTTACCTATAATTGATAAGATTCCTCTTATTGCTAAAAAAATGTATTTTCATGTCACTTTAACGCCTTATAAAAAAGATATAGAACCAAATATTCCTGAGAAAAGTAAAATAATCGAAGGAATAAAAAAATTATCTAATCTTGTTGGAAAAGATAATGTTGTTGTTCGATATGATCCTGTTTTTATAAGTGATAAATATACAATTGATTATCATAAGAAAGCTTTTGATAAAATATGTAATTTATTAGATGGATATATTAATACTATTTTAATATCTTTTTTAGATGAATATAAAAATGTTTTAAAAAATAAAAATACATTAAAATATAAAATATTAACAGAAGATGATTATAAAGAAATAGGTTTATCTTTTAGTAAAAGTGCAAGAAATCATAGAATGGTCGTTCATACATGCTTTGAAGATAGAAATTTAGTTGAATATGGATTTGTTAAAGGAGAATGTTTATCAAAAGAACTTGCTTATAAATTAACGGGTAAAGAATATAAAAAATGGAAAGCAAGAACTGGTAATAAATGTAATTGTGTTGAAATGGTTGATATTGGAGTATACAATTCATGTAAACATTTTTGTAAATATTGTTATGCTAATTATGATGAGAAAAAAGTAAATAATAACTATAATAATCATAATCCTAATGCTTCTTTATTAATAGGAGAATTAATGGATGATGATATAATTAAAGTTCGAAAATAATAAAAAAATGTAAAGTATAAATTTATTTAGATAATTGGTGCTATAATTTATATGAAAGGATGTAGTATGAAAAAATATTTAGAACTTATTAATAAAAGTTTTGGAGCGGCTTTATTAATTGCTCTTGGAAATTATGCATTGTTAAAATTGGGTAACCCAATTGGTCCTGTAATATTTGCATTTGGTTTACTAGGTGTTTGTTATATGGGACTAAATTTATTTACAGGTAAATGTGGATTTTTATTTGAAGATAGAATAAAAATAATTGATTTGTTAATTATATTAATAGGAAATTTAATTTTTGGATATTTAATAGGCTATTTATTTTCATTTACTGATAAAGAAATAGTAGAGAATGCTATTAAAAAAGTAGCAACTTGGGATATATCAGTTTCTTTCTTTTTAAAATCTATGTTATGTGGAATTATCATGTATATAGCAGTTTATATGTATAGAAAGAATACTCCATTAGGAATAATCTTTGGTATTCCCTTATTTATCTTTTGTGGATTTCAACACTGTATTGCTAATGTAATAACTTTAGGAGTTGCTAAAACTTTTGATTTATCTTTATTAATATGTATTTTAGGTAATTTTATTGGATCACTTTTAATGTGGTATTTATCTAAAAGTTATAATGTAAAAGAAAAAAAGTCCTAGGACTTTTTTTTAATCATGGTAATCTGTAAACAATAGACCAATATTAATTAAACCAGTTATTCCAACAATTGTATAAATGATTCTACTTAATATTGATGCTTCTCCAAAGATTGCACTTACAAGATTAAAATCAAATATACCTATAAGTCCCCAGTTAATTGCTCCGATTATAGTAAATATTAAAGCTACTTTTTGTAGTGTTTGCATATATTCCTCCTATCACTAACTATCATAAACAAAAAAAATAATTTTATTCATGAATATTTAAAAAAAACATTAATATAATTTATTGAAAAGAAAGAAAAGGGGTTTTTAATGAAAAAAATATTCGTGTTTATGATGTTAATTGGTCTTATGTTTTTAACAGGATGTGGTAAAAACAATGCTGAAAGTGTTTTTAAAGATTTAACTAAAAAAATTAGTAATTTAAATGGTTATACTATTTCAGGAGTTTTAGAAGTAAAAAACAATAATAATAGTTATACTTATGATGTATCTGTAAGTTATATGGCTAAGGATAAATATAAAGTAGAATTAGTAAATAAAGCAAATAACCATGAACAAGTAATTCTAAGAAATGATGATGGAGTATTTGTTTTAACACCAAGTTTAAATAAAAGTTTTAAATTTCAAAGTGATTGGCCTTATAATAATTCACAAGTATATATTTTAAATTCTATAATTGATGATTTAAATAAAGACAATAAGACTACAAAAGAGGAAGTAGATGGTAAATATGTATTTACTAGTAAAGTTAATTATCCAAATAATAATAAATTAACAAGTCAAAAAGTAACAGTTACCAAGGATTTATTTATAGAAAAAGTAGAAGTATTAAACGATGAAGGTAATGCTGAAATGATATTTACTATTAATAATACAGATTATAATCCAACATTTAATGAAACTTATTTTGAAGTAAATAGTATTATTAATACAAATACTAAAGATGATAATAATAAATCTGAAAATAAAGAAGATAAAAAAGAAGAAACAACAACTGAAAATAAACAAACATGTGATCCTGAAAAGGATGAAAATTGTAAAAAAGATAATAATGCTAAGCCACAAAGTAATATAGAAAATCATTATATTGTAAAACCAATTACTATGACAATGAATGGACAAGAAGAAGAAAAAGATACAAAAAAAGTAGCATCTTTAGAAGATGTAGTATATCCATTATATTTACCAACTGGAACAGTTTTAAAAGAACAAGAGAAAGTTAGTAAAACAGATGGAGAAAGAGTAATATTAACTTTTTCTGGAGATAAAGGATTTACTCTTGTTGAAGAAACAGCAAGCGTTGAAAAAGAATTTACCATTATTCCTACCTATGGAGAACCAGGATTTGTAAATGATACAGTAGGAGCTATTACAGATAATTCACTTAATTGGATTAGTAATGGAATAGAATATTATATGGTATCTGATGTTATGAATACAGTTGAATTATTAGATATAGCTAATTCTATAAACGTAACAGCTGTTGCATCATTAAAATAATTAATGCTTAAATGCATTAATTTTTTATATTTATTATTTTAGATTCTTCAAAATAACTATTATTTGATGTTAAACAATTGTATTTACTTTTTAAATATTTGTTAGTTATATAAAATGTTCCTATATATAAACCATTTTTATAGATAATTATTTTATCTCCTTTAAATTTGATATTTTTGTTTCCTAAAAATATATTAATATTATTTCTAATATAACTTTCATTTTATT
>CAMVLU010000022.1 GCA_947168405.1 uncultured Clostridia bacterium | reverse complement strand
TATAAAATTAAAATTATTTAAAGATAAAGATTTTTATTTTAAAACAAATGATTTCTTTATATTAAGTAATTATAATAATATTTATTATGATAATAATAACTATTATATTAATATAGATAATATAGATGATATAAATAAGGTAATTGAATTTGGAAATATTTTATATAATAAAAAAGATAATTATTTAATAAGTAAAAATTTTATTAAATAATATCTTTTTTTAAATATTCAAATATTATCTTATTAACTAAATATCTTTTTTCTAAATAAGGAAAATGTTTAGTATTAGAAATTGGTATAAGAGTAGAGTTTTTGATTAATTTATTTATTTTTTTACCCATTTTAAAAGGTGTTATATTATCTTGTTCTCCCCAAAGTATTAAAGTTTCTAATTTTATATTTTTATAATAATTTTTTAAATTTACTGATATGACATTTTTGAATGTTTTATATAAATTATTAGGTAATAATTTATAATCATTAGAAGCATATTTATTAAATAATTTATTTAGATATTTATTTTTATATTTATTATTTAATATATTTATTATTTTTTTTAATAATTTATATATTTTCTTTTTAATAAATATTTTTATGTTAAATTCTTTTAATCCAGCTACATCTATTAATAATAATTTCTTTATTTTAATATTATAATTAGTTGTTAAAATAGAAATAATTCTTCCTCCAAATGAATGACCTATTAAAATAGGATTATCTATTTCAAGTAGTTTAATAAATTGATAAATAATATCCGTATAATCAAATATTGTTAAATCTTTATTTATAGTTGAATTACCAAATCCAGGATAATCAATTATATATATTGTAAAATAATTTTTTAAATCATTTATTAGATAGTTAAATGTTATTCGATTATTTCCCCATCCTGGAAGAATAATAATATTTTGTTTTTTATTTCCATATTTTTCATAGTATAAATTAAGATTATTAATTTTTATATACATGGAATCACCATAGTAGTTTATGTAAAGTAGGTGTAAAATGTTAAAAAAGGTGTTTGAAAATTTAGAAATGTATGTTATAATATAAATGTCTAGATAATTTGATACATTGTAAGTATAAATCCTACATGGAATAGTATAAGGGAATCCCGAGCAATAGTCGGTGTCGAATGCCAAAGTATGTGAGTTCTTAGGAATCCTAAAGACTAGTAAGGATACCCACCTGTTTATAAAACGGGTTTAATTCCACAATGGTCGGTTTTCTGGATATTATGTGTAAAATAGGAAATAGATTTTTTGACATCCTTTGTCGAATCTATTTCTTTTTTTTATTATTTATTGTATGGTTATCCTGGTGATAAAATGAAAATAGATGAAGAAGTAAAAAAATTAGTAGTAGAAAATGAAGCATTAATTTATAGTATAGTTAAAAAATTTAAAGGAGATATTGAAGATTTATTTCAAGTAGGTTGTATTGGTCTAATAAAAGCTTATAAAAATTATAATGATAGTTTTAATACTAAGTTTACAACATATGCATACCGGTATATCTTTGGAGAAATATATCAATATGTCCTCCGTAATAAAAATATAAAAATTTCTAATGATCAAGTTAAATTAAATACAGCTATCAATAAAGCATTTGACTTTTTAAGTCAAAAAAATGGAAGAGAACCTACTGATTTAGAATTATCTTTGTTTTTAGAAATTCCTATAGAAAAAATAGAAGAAAATAGAAATATATTAAATATCATAAGTTTAGATGATGATACAAATGATATAGATTTATATAATTATATTTCTTTCGATAACATGGATAAAGATGAATTAATAACATTAAGAGATGCAATGAATAAATTAAATAAAGATGAAAAAGAATTAATTTTAAAAAGATATTTTTATAATATGACTCAAAGTGATATAGCTAAACAAATAGGAGTTAATCAAGTAAAAGTTAGTAGAGAAGAGGGAAAAGTTCTAACTAAACTTAGAAGTTATATGTAAACTTTACATTTGATTAAAAATATGATATAATCTCTATAAATTTGGAGGGGTTATGGATTATTTAAAAAAAGTTGATGAGGTTATTAATAGAGGTAGAATAATTGAAGATTTATTTATGAGTATATATACATTTACAACAGAAAATATAAGTGGATATATAGACTATTTTGATTTAAAAAATAAAAGTTTATTAACAGTTGGATCATCAGGTGATCAAATAATAAATGCTTATAATAAGGGATGTCGTGATTTAACTCTAATTGATATTAATCCTTTTGCTAAATTTTATATTAATTTAAAAATTGCTGGAATATTATCTTTATCATATCAAGAATTTCAAATTTTTTTCTTTAGAAATATTGGCTTGCATAAAAATTATAATAGATTTAATCGAGAATTATTTAATAAATTAGGTAATGCTTTAATATCTATTGACTATGATTCATATTATTTTTTTGAATTTATTTTTAATAAATATCCAGTTGATAGAATAAGTGATTATTTAATGAATGATGATGAAGATGAATATAAAGTTATAAAAAATATAAATAATTATCTTTATAATGAAGAATCATACAATAAAATCCAAAAGATTTTAGGAGATATATATTTCAATTATATAAATGAAAATATTTTTACCTTTAAGAGTAATCAAAAATATGATAATATTTTCTTATCTAATCTTTGTTCAAGAATTAGTTTATTTGAATTAAAAGAATTAATAGAAAATTTAAAGAATAATAATTTAAATAAAAATGGTTCTATGTTATTTGCTTATATATGGAATACTAATTATAATAGTAATGAAGAAGATTATGATTTATATGATATTTATAAAATGCCTGCTGTTAGAAATTGGTTAAAAGATTATATAACAGATTATTATCAAATAACTGGAATATCAGATATCTTATTTAGTCCAGATAAAAAAAGTGATTTAGTATTAATTTATAAAAATAGGAAATAAGTTTGAAAAAAAATTTATTTCTTTTTTTTATAAAAAAATATCTTTGATTTAGTATTTTATAAATTCGTTTTTTTACAATTTTGTCTTTTTATTTAATTATTTATATAAATTTTAAAATTCAAATAAATCTGTAAATAAAATGTAAATTTACAAAAGTTGACATATTTTAAAATGTGTATTATGATGTATTCGTTTTCGAGAACAAATATATATAGAGAGGAGGAATACTATTAAAAAAATAATTATAACATGTCTACTTTTTATTTTATCAATATTAATTATAACTAATGTAAATGCAGCTAATTTAGAGATGGAATATGTTAATAATCCATATTACTATCGTGTATGGGATAATAATGTTGATAATGCTAAACTAACTTTTTATAAATTAGATGGAAAAGTTGCATATTGTATAGAACCAGGAGCTCATATAACTGATAATACATATTTAGAAGCATCAATTGATTCTTTAGGATTATCTGAAAATATACTTAAAGAAATAAAATTAATTGGTTATTATGGATATGAATACCCTGGACATGATAATATAAATTATCATATAGCAACCCAAGCTTTAATTTGGGAAAAACTTCGTAATATGGATGTGTCTTTTTGGACTGAAAAAGATAAAAGAGGAAGTGAAATTAATGTTGAAAATGAAAAAAATGAAATATTAAGATTAATAAAAAATCATGAATTAAAACCAAATATTGATTCTAATATAACTATATCTAAAGATAAAGAATATGTATTTGAAGATTCAAATAATGTTTTAAATAATTTTGAAATAATAAATAATAATTCTAATTTAAATGTATCTATTCAAAATAATAATTTATATGTAAAAGGAGATATAGGAGATTATGAGTTAACTTTAAGAAAAAAGAAATATGATAATAATAAATCAATTTTATTTGTTGGAAGTGATGGAATTAGTCAAAAAATGATGACTTTAAGAGTTGATGATGAAATTATTTATAAAATAAATATCCACATTGTTGGTGGAAAAATAATTTTACATAAATTAGATTCTAATACATTAACTAATAAAACGATAGGAAATAGTACTTTAGAAAATGCTAAATACGGAATATATGATTTAGATAATAATTTAATTGATACGATAACTACTAATGAATTAGGCGAAGGAAGTAGTAATTTATTAAAATTAGATAAATATATTATTAAAGAAATAGAATCTAGCTATGGATATGAATTAGATTTAAATAGTTATGCAGTAGAATTAGATTTAAATAATTTAGAAGTAAACTTAGATGTATATGAAACTTTAAAAGAAATAGATGTTACTATTATTAAAACAGTTGAAGGAGATTTAAGTTTATTATCAACTGAAAGTAATATTACATTTCAAATATTTTTTAAATATAATCATGAATTATTTAAAGAAATAACTACTAATAAAGATGGTGTTTCAAAATTTAAACTTCCTTATGGAAATTATCTAATTCATCAAGTAAATACTAATCCTGGATTTCTAAAAGCCGATGATTTTGAAATAATTATTAATGAAGAAAAAGAGGAAATATATAAAGTATTATATGATAAAAGAGTAGGTAATTTAAAAATATTAAAAACTGATTCTAATACTAATGATGTTTTACAAAATGCTTTATTTGAAATATATAAAGTAGATGATAATTCATTAATATATTCTGGATATACAAATGAAGAAGGAGTAGTTGAAGTAAATAATTTATTACTTGGAAAATATAAAATAGTTGAAAAAAAAGCTCCGAATGGTTATTTATTAAATAATAAAGAATACATAATAGATATTACAAAAGATAATATAGATTTTTTAGTAAATATTCCTAATAATAAAGAAGAAGTAGAAGTTCCAAATACAGCAATGAATAGTAAAAATAGTTTAAAATTAATGGGAGCAAGTTCATTATTTCTAGGATTTATTTTTATAATATTTAGTAAAAGAAAACATATAATTTAATATGAATAAAATAGTTATTAGTTTTCTTTTAACATCATTTGCAGGTTTATCTACTTTAATTGGTTATTTTATGATTTTTATTAAAGGAGACAAAGAAAAAATAATAACATTTTCTTTGTCTTTTTCTGCATCGGTTATGATAACTTTATCTTTAATTGATTTAACATACCTTCTTGCAATTAAATGACCATATTTAAATAATTATATGATTTATTTTCATTTTTTAATTATTATTTTCTTTTTTATATTAGGAATTTGTTTATCATATTTTATTTCTCATAAAATAGAAAATAATAATTCATTAAAAAAGATAGGAATTATTTCTTTATTAACAATTATTTTACATAATATACCAGAAGGTATTATTACATTTATTATAAGTGGAGTAAATATATCTTTTGGAATAAAACTTGCTATTGCTATAGGACTTCATAATATACCAGAAGGAATAAGTATTGCAATTCCTATTTATTATGGAACTAATAATAAGTTAAAAACATTTATAATTGTTTTAATTGCAGGATTATCAGAGATACTTGGAGCAATGCTTTGTTATTTATTTTTGAGTAACATTATTAATAATTTTTTAATAGGTATTATATTTGCAATTATATCTGGGATGATGATTAATATAAGTATATCTGAATTATTGCCAGTTGCATTAAAATATAAAAAAAAATCTATTATTATTTTAGGATTAATAATAGGTTTTATTATGATAATAGTTAGTCATCTTTTATAATTTTATAAGGTATTTTTAAATTATTTAATTTTTCTAATTCATCATTTGTTACTAGAATAATATAAGTAATGTTATCCAAAAACTTTTTTTCTAAAATATATTCTTTATCTATTAAAGATTCAATAATTGATGTTTTAGAATAGGGTATATCTATTTCTATTTTAGATCTTTTTTGATATTTAGTTAAAATAGTCTTTTTAAGACATAAACTAACTGAGTTTGAATAGGCTCGGATAAGTCCAGATCCTCCTAATTTAATACCACCAAAATAACGTATAACAAAACAAGAAATATAATTTAATTTATTCTTTTTTAAAACATCATAGATAGGTAAGCCTGCGCTTCCAGAAGGTTCTTTATCATCAGAAAATTTAATTTCATTATCAATAATATATGCATAACAAATGTGAGTTGCATCTTTATATTTTTCTTTTAATTCATTATAATAAGTTGTAAATTCTTTTTTAGTAAATGTTTTATATAAATATGTTATAAATCTTGATTTATTAATTATATATTCATTTTGAACATCTTCTTTTATTATCATATTATCATCCTTTTTCTTTATTATATATTATTTTTTATAAAAATAATAGTGTCAAATTATGTAAAATTTAATTTTTTTTATATTTAATTAAATAGTAATATTTAAAATTATTTATTATTAATTTATAAAATTGTTGATTATAAAATAATAAATATTATTAATTTAATGAATTATTTTAATAAAATAGATTTTTTTTAAAAAATGTCTTTAAAAAATTTTTTTGACATATTATTTATTCTTTGTTATATTGACTTCAAGAGCAATTATTATTTTAATTTTAATTGTCAATTCTATTGATTAAATTATTATTATTTGTTATTATTTTATTAGATAACAATGAAAATGATAATTGTGTTTCAAGGAGGATTATGAATACAAAGAAAGATGTAAAAGAAGCTGATAAAGCTTTAGAAAATGTTTTAGCTGAGTTAGAAAAACAATTTGGTAAAGGAGCAGTAATGCGACTTGGAGATAATACTCATGCAAAAGTTGAAGTAGTATCAACTGGTAGTTTATCTCTTGATATTGCACTTGGAGCAGGAGGATATCCTAAGGGAAGAATAATTGAAATATTTGGACCTGAATCAAGTGGTAAAACAACATTTGCTCTTCATGCAATTGCAGAAGTTCAAAAATTAGGAGGGAAGGCAGCTTTTATCGATGCTGAACATGCACTTGACCCAGTATATGCCAAAAATTTAGGAGTAAATATCAATGAATTATTACTTGCTCAACCTGATACTGGAGAACAAGCATTAGAAATATGTGAAGCATTAGTACGTAGTAATGCTATTGATATCGTAGTAATTGATTCAGTTGCAGCACTTGTACCTCAAGCAGAAATTGATGGAGAAATGGGAGACTCTCATGTAGGTCTTCAAGCAAGATTAATGAGTCAAGCATTAAGAAAATTAGGTGGAACAATCAATAAAACTAAAACTATAGCAATTTTTATTAATCAATTAAGAGAAAAGGTTGGAGTAATGTTTGGTAATCCTGAAACAACTCCAGGAGGACGTGCACTTAAATTCTATTCATCAGTAAGACTTGATGTTAGAAGATCAGAAGCTATTAAAGTAGGAGATTCAATAATTGGAAATAGAACTAATATTAAAGTAGTAAAAAATAAAATTGCACCTCCATTTAAAGTAGCCAGTGTTGATATAATGTATGGAGAAGGTGTATCAAAAGAAGGAGAAATAATTGATCTTGGAGTTGAGAGTAATGTTTTGGAAAAATCGGGTTCATGGTTTTCTTATAAAGGAGAAAAACTTGGTCAAGGAAAAGAAAATGTTAAACTTCTTTTAAAACAAAATACTGAACTTCGTGATGAAATAGAATCTCAAATAAGAGCATTTTATAATATAGACAATAAAGAAAAATAATAATGTTTTACAAATTTAATAAAATGTAATATATTATTGGCACATAAATGACTATGTTGTTCGTTTATGCATATAATATTAATGCTACTTAGTAGCATTAAAAAAAAGCAGGTGAAGCCAGCCTTATAAATGTCAGTTAAAAAAGTAGATTAGAGAGCACACTCTAATCTTTTATTATATAGGGAGGTTTTGATGTATAGAAATTTTAAAATAGTAAAAGTAGATGCTGTAATTTTCCTTTATTAGAAGAAAAATGTGAAATATATAATAAATAAAACTGTATTCAAAAAATGTCCTCTTGCATATATTAAATTGAGGAGGATTTATGTCTAGTTATAAAGAAATAGTAACAAAGGCTGTTTTGGGTAAAGGTAAAAAGTTATTTAAAAATAAACATTTTATAGAAGTATCAAATACTCCTAGTAATGTACTTGGTTGTTGGGTTATAAATCATAATTTTACAGGTACTAAAGAAGATAATACTATTGTTGTATCAGGAAGTTATGATGTTAATATTTGGTATTCTTATGATAATGATACTAAAACAGATGTTGTAAAGGAAACATTTCATTATAAAGAAAATGTAAGTATAAGAGAAAAAGATGATGTTGATTACCATGATGCATCTATTATTGTCCGTAGTTTGAAAGATCCAGCTTGTTCTAACGTATCAATTGATGGAAATAAAATTAATTATGAAGTAGAAGAAGAACTTGGTATAGAATTAATTGGAGATACAAAGGTAAAAATATTAGTTGATGATAATATGGATGACTGGGAAGAAATAATAGATACTAATGAAGCAATGGATGAAATAGAAAGTCAAGTAAATGAAGATTATTTAGAAAAAAAAGAAGAGGGAAAACAAGAATAGTTTTCTCTCTTTAAGAACAATTTATGAAATTTGTTTTATTATTAGATGAGCTGAAACTGGAAGAGTTCCTCCAGCAAATGGAGTTAATGTTAGAGCAGTAGTATTACCAGCAGGATTTCTAACTGTTATAACTGAATCTGCAATAGTTGTTGTTATAATAAATAAACCTGAAATATTACTTGTTCCTGTTGCTCTTCCTACAACTGTATAATCTAATGAGTTACCATTTAAAGTTAATTCTAATTGTCCTGCTTCTGTAACTGGTACATTAAAGTATATTTCAATTGCATTTATTATTTTTTTTGATATGGATAACAATTATTCATAGACACCTTCTTATTTTTTTATTTTCAATAATAGTATATAAAGATATAAAAAATTAGAATAATAAAAACACATATTTTATTAAAAAAAACAATTCTAATTTAGAATTGTTTATCTATTTTATTCGAAAAATTTAAAAATTCGAATTGATTTTTCTATGGTGCCAAATGTAAGAATTGAACTTACCTCTGATGCTTACCATGCATCTGTTCTACCACTGAACTAAATTGGCAAAAGAATTTACTTTTTTAATAATCGTAGTTTTGGTTTTTGACCTTCTAATGTTTCATCATATACTTTATCAAAAAAAGCTTCTCTATAATTATTTTCAGCATCTTCTAATATCTTATTAAATTCAATTGATGCTAGATTAGCTAATTTTGAACCATCGTTATTCTTTACTAGTTGATATAATTGTTCAACCGATAACTTTAATATTACTTGTCTTAAAATTTCATCTGGAATGTTAATATTTTCTAAATCTCTTGAAAGTAATTCTTCTTTAGCAATTGAAGATATAAAAATATTTTTATCTAATACTTTATATATAAGTGTTTCAGTATCTAAATTCCATAATTTGTTTTTAATTATTAAATAAGCTCTTCTGTACATAATAAATCCCTCTGACATTAATAATATATTATTTTAAAAAAAGAATGTCAACATATTAGTTAACATTTGACAATATTTTTTAATCTTTTAATTACTTTTTTTTCAATTCTTGATATATATGATTGACTAATACCTAATATATCAGCAACTTCTTTTTGAGTTTTTTCCTCAGTTCCAAATAATCCATATCGCATTATAATTATTTCTTTATCTCTTTTAGGTAATTTTTCTATTTCTTCCATCATTAAAGTTTTATTTAATTCATCTTCAAGTGGCTTGGTTACTATATCAGGATCTGTTCCTAAAACA
Source organism: uncultured Clostridia bacterium (assembly GCA_947168405.1). Taxonomy (GTDB): domain Bacteria; phylum Bacillota_I; class Bacilli_A; order RF39; family UBA660; genus RUG591. The sequence goes on along the minus strand of CAMVLU010000022.1, from coordinate 10,013 downwards.
TCTTCTAAATGTAATTCATTTCCGTCTACATCATAACTTAAACTGGCATCGATACTAACTTCCGTTTTAAGTTTTTTATTTTTTCTTAAAAACATTAATATTTCATTATCTATACAACGAGATGCATATGTTGCTAACTTTATATTTTTATCCATACTAAATGTTTTTATTCCTTTCATTAACCCAATTGTTCCAATAGATACTAAATCTTCTAAATCAACACCTGTATTTTCGTATTTTTTAGCTAAGAAGACAACTAATCTTAAATTATGTTCTATTAACTTATCTCTTGCAAAGTTATCTCCATCTGATGCCATTACTAAATAATATTCTTCTTCTTCACGAGAAAGTGGGGGAGGTAACTTATCAGTTGCACCTACATAAAATAAATCTCCAATATTTTTAAAATATTTTCTAATAATACTAATCATATTTAATAATCTAATCATTTTAATTCTCCTTTCATTTTACTATGTAAAATACAATTTTAAAATTATCATTAGAAATACCAATTAAATAATTATTAAATTCTTTTTTATCAATAAATAATTTATCTGGTTTTAAACATTTTAATATTCCTTCATTATTTAAAGATTTATAAGGGGTATAAATAATATTTTCAATTTTATAAGGAATATTAATTGATATAAGAATGATTCCTCTTTTTTTATAAATATCTACTAAGTGATTACCGGTATCTAAATATCCTGTTAAATGATATGTTTTTCCTGAATACTTTAAATCTACTTTATGATAATTACTATAATTTTTTAATTTTAAAGAATATTTTATGTAATAAATAATAATTATTGGACTAATTATTAATAAAACTAGATAATTAATTTCAAATCCATTTCTTGTAAATATTAAACCATTATTTTTAAATGAAAATAAATCACTTAATAAATACATACCACCTCCTAAAATAATACTTGTTAAATAAAAATATCCTAAATTAGTTAAAGTATATTTAATATTTTTAAAAGAAAATGTTGTTATTATCATTAAAATACTAACAGTAATTTTAAATAATAATAATTCTATACTATTCATTTTTATAAAAAGAAAAAAGAAAGTTATTCCTCCTACTAAAGAACCTAAAATGATTCTTTTTATTTTAATATTTCTTTTTAATAAAATAGAAACTGATATAAGTAATAAAAAATCAAACCATATATTGAGTAAAAAGATTAAATCAAGATATAATTTCATTTTATATCACCAAAAAAGAGTATAGATTATTCTATACTCTTTATTTGTCGAATTATTTATTTTTTTTCTTTTCTTTTAAATATTTATTTAATTTAATTTTTTTAGTTTTTCTTCCAACTTTATATATTAAATAAATAGGTTGTTTTTTAAAATTATCAATTTCTTCTTTATTAATTTTAATTTTAACTTGAAATTCTCTTATTTCAAATGGTAATAGAGTAGCATATCTAAATTTTTCATAGTTTACAGCACCTGTTACCATTTTAGCTGTATCGACTAAATTTAAATATGGATTATTAAGTTGTATTAATTTTCTTTTATTTTTTCTTTTTATTTCCATATTATAAATACTTGTATAATATTTTTTGTGATTATATAGTTGTAATTTAAAATCAAAATCTATTCCTTTAGTATCTTCATTTATATTAGTTGTTCCCGACCAAGCATTTTTATTTTGAATAGTTATTTTTGGTCTTAAAATATTTAAATAAAACTTTCCATGATTTCTAATTAAATCATAGATAATTATTAATAATAAAGAAATTACTACTATTGCTATAGTTATGTCTAAATCATTATTAAAATAATTCATATTATCCCCCTTTAAATTGCTTCTATTATATCACATTTTTAAAATAAATCAAGTATTTGTTAAAAAAAGAAACTCGACTTGAGTTTCTAATTACTACTATTAATTATAACATTATAAGATTTTCCTTCTGTAAAGGTATTTGATCCTACTTTAACTTGACTATCTTGACTTAAATATCCGATTCCTGAATTTGCTGGTTTAAAGCTAAAATTAAATGTCACTCCTGGGCAACTAGATTGTAATTTATTTTTTAAAGTATTCTTTGTTTGTTCAGGATTTCCTAAACTTAATAAACTTCCATCTATTACAACTGTATAGGTTTGAGCAGATCCTTTACTTAAAGTAATATTAATTGTTGATCCTTTATTCATATTTCCAGATTTATCTTGACTAATTGCAGTATCTTTAGGAGTTGATGAGAAACTATTATTATAATTAAAGTTACATTTTATTCCTAATGAATTACAACTTGATTGTATTTCGGATTTAGATTTTCCATTGAATGACGGAACATTAACTTTTTCAACAATTCCACTTGAAAGGGTGACTGTAATATTTGTTCCTTCAGCAACAGTTAATCCACTTTTTTTGGATTGAGAAGTAGATACATCTTTTTTAGTTCCTTCTGTTAAACCACCATATTTGAATGTACAAGTTAAACCAATTGATTTACATTTATTCGATATTTCATTTTTAGTTAGACCTATTAGATTAGGGGTAGTAACACTTTTTCCTTTAGATATTGTTAAAATAATAGTATCATTTTCTGTTATCTTCTCACCAGCTTTAGGAGTTACATTTATTAGTTCTCCACTTTTAATAGTTGTAGAAAATTCTAAATTTTCTTCATAATGAATATTATTACTAGTAGCCCATAATTTAAATTCACTTATATTGGTTATTTCAGGCATTATTATACTTCCTTTAGATAGAGTAATAACAATTTCTAATCCTTCTTCAATTTTATCATTTTCATTAGCACTAGCTTTAATGAATTTACCATTTTCATAATCTTTATTATAAACACTTTCATATTTAATTTTAATATTATTACTAGTAGCCCATTTAGCAATTTCCGTTGTTGACATTTTAGAGAAATTTGGAACAATTATTTCTTTTCCTTTAGATATTTTTAAAGTAATATTTTCAACAACTTCTCCAACTTTATCTTGACTAATAACATATCCACGTTTTACTTTATCATTAAATTCATATTCTAAATTATATTTAATACCATATCTTTTTAAATAAGTAGTTGCTTCAAATAAACTTAATCCTTTTAAATCTTTAACTTCTGTTGTTTCAATTTCTTCTCCGTAAGAGAAAACAAATTTAATTAAATCATTTCTTCTCATTGTTCCCGATCCAACTTGTTCTATAACAGTATCTCTTTCTTTATCAGATATAATAAATTCTATTTCTACATTACTTAAATGATTTTCTTCAATATATTTCATTACATCATCGAATTTAAATCCTGTAAAGTTTGGAACAACTATTTCCTTATTTTCATTAGGTCCATCTGATATAGTAATCGTAAATGTTTTAATTTCGGATACTAATTTATCTATTCCATAATTTTGCATAATAACATGATTATATTCAACTGTATCACTGAATTCATGAAGAGTATTTAAAGCTATATTATTTTTCTCAGTCCAAGCCAATACTTCTGAATAATCTTTATTAATAAAATCTAAAACATATAAATCATCTTCTTTTGCATAAGAATAAGAAAATACTGAATATCCAATTAATAATAAAGATAAAAATATTATATATAAAGTAGCTTTTTTATTATTAATTTTAAATAGAATTAATATTACTATTAAACTTATTAAAGAAAAACTAAATGATTTAATAATATCAATTATTTCTAATGCTTTAAAATCTAAAGATTTATAAACATGATAACTATATCCTATTATAGCAAGAAGACTAATTATTAGAAAAAAGATACTTAATTTACTTTTTTGATTATTATCTTTCTTTTCTTTAGAATAATCATATTTTTCAATATCAAAATCTTCTCCTCGAATTTTAATATTATCTAAATCATCTTTTTTTTCTATTTTGTTTTTAATTTCTTCTTTCTTTTTAGTTTCTTTTTTCTTTTTCTCTTTAACTGGTTTTTCTTTTTCAATATCTAAAAAGCTTAAATCAACTTCTTTTTCTTCTTTAACAATAGATGTTTCTTTAGCTTTTTCTTTTTTTCTTTTTTTAGCTTCTTTAATTTCGTCTTCAATAGACTTTTTTTCTTTTCCCATATTTCACCTACTATTCTAGTATAATTATATAAAAAAAATTACAATAAGAAAATAATTATTATTGTAAAATATGTAAAAATGTGTAAAATTTTAAAAATAATTGATATTTTTATTAAATATATTTACAAAAATTAAATATTTGATATAATATAGTCATATTTATTGAGGAAAGAAAAGTAGTAGTTTATGATTCTTTTAAAGAGAGTAGTTGGTAGGTGGGAAACTATAAAGATAGTAAATGAATTCAGTTCTTGAAATAAAACGTTAGTCGCGTTAAGACATTGAGATAAATTAAGAATGGTACCGTCTTTTGACTTCTTTGCCATTCTTTTTTATATATAGGAGGAAATATGAAAAAAGCTATATTAATTATTCATGGATTTGTTGGATCTATGTATGATAATGAATATCTTATGAATTATTTAGAATATGATAATCGGTTTAAAGTGTTTGCTAGAACTTTACCAGGACATGATAAGCATGATAATTATCAAAAAGTTGAATATACAGAATGGGTTACATTTGTAGAAAATTGGATAGAAGAAATTATATCTATGGGATATAAAAAAATCTATGTTATAGGACATAGTATGGGTGGAGTACTTGCTGGTCATTTAGCAAGTAAGTATAAAGAAGTTAAAAAGATTGTTTTTATAAATGCTGCATATCATACTTTAAACTTTAATCAAAATAAAATAGATATTATAAAAAATAAAGATTATAAAGATTTTTTATATTTATTGACAAAAGTTATTCATACAAGTATTCCTTTCTTTTTAGAGTTTACTAGACTTGTTAAAGAATATTCTAATTGTTTAAAAGATGTTAAGTGTGATGCTTTAATACTTCAAAGTAATAAAGATCAAGTTGTAGCTTTAGAAAATGCTAATTTAATTTATAATGATTTAAGTAGTAATAATAAATATATTACTTATTTAGATAATGAAAAACATACGGTTTTTTATGGAAATAATAATAATGTAGAAAGAAAAAAAGAAATAGCAGAATATATAAGAATTTATTTAAGAGGAGGATCAAAATGGAAAAAGATATGGAAAGAGATAATATAATTTGTGATTTAGAAGAACAATTAAAAAAAGTAATTACAAGAAATGATGTTGCTCAAATAAAAGCTCTTTATTTAGGTAAAGATGGAATAGTTACTAAATTAAGTAGTAAAATGAAAGAAATACCAAATGAAGAAAAGAAAGAATTTGGAAAGTTTTTAAATGAAATTAAAAATGAAGTAGTAGAAAAGATAGAAAAAATTAATAAGGAAATTGAAGAAAGAGAATTAAATGAAAAATTAGCAGGAGATAGTATCGATATTACCCTTCCTGGAAGAAAAATAAAAAGAGGAAGTTTACATCCTATGACAAGAATTGAAGAACAATTTGAAGATTTGTTTGTTTCAATGGGATATACTGTTTATGATGGACCTGAAATAGAAAGTGATGAAAATTGTTTTCAAAAATTAAATATTCCGAAAGGTCATCCTGCAAGAGATGCTCAAGATACTTTTTATTTAAAAGATGAATTTGAAAATTTCTTACTTCGTAGTCAAACATCAACTGCTCAAGCAAGAGCAATGGAAGAAAACAAAGAAAAAGGACCTATTAGAATCGTTTGTCCTGGTAAAGTATATAGAAGAGATGAAGATGCAACTCATTCACATCAATTTATGCAAATAGAAGGATTAGTAATTGATGAAAACATTTCTATGGCTGATTTGAAAGGAACATTAGAATTATTTTGTAAACATATATTAGGTGAAAAAACAGAAGTAAGATTTCGTCCATCATTTTTTCCATTCACAGAACCATCTGTTGAAGTAGATGTAACTTGTTTTAAATGCGGTGGAAAAGGATGTTCTTTATGTAAACAAACTGGTTGGATAGAAGTACTTGGGGCAGGAATGGTTCATCCAAATGTTTTAGAAATGGGTGGATATGATTCTAAAAAATATCAAGCATTTGCTTTTGGTACAGGAATGGATAGATTTGCAATGTTTAAATATGCTATTCCTGATATTAGAACTATATATGCAAATGATTTAAGATTTCTTGAAGAATTTGATAGAAAGGATGTGGAATAATGTTATTAAGTCGTAAGTTTGTAAGTGATTATATTGATTTAGATAAAGACTTAACAATCGAAAGAATTGCTAATGATATGACTTCTGTAGGAAATGAATATGCTGACTGTGGAAAACTTATTAAAGCTAGTAATTTAGTAGTTGGAGAAGTTGTTGAATGTGTAGATATTCCTGATACTCATTTACATAGTTGTAAAGTAAATGTTGGTGAAAAAGTTTTAGATATTGTATGTGGAGCTCCTAATGTAAGAACGGGATTAAAAGTAATTGTTGCTTTAGTTGGAGCAAAACTTCCTGGTGGAGAAATAAAAGAAACAGTTATTCGTGGATATAAATCCTGTGGAATGCTTTGTAGTATGGCTGAACTTGGTTTAGATAATAAATTTTTAGAGACACGAGATAAAGAAGGTATTCATGAATTTCCAAGTGATGTTGAAGTAGGAAGTGATCCTATTAAAGTTTTAGGACTTGATGATGAAATAATTGATTTTGAATTAACTAGCAATCGAGGAGATTTATTAAGTGTTTTAGGAATGGCTTATGAACTAGGTGCTATTTATAAAAAAGATGTTAAAGATATTGATTTAAGTTATAAAGAAATAAAAGATGATATCAAAAAAGAATTTAAATTAGATATTAAAACTGATAATTGTAGTTTATTTCTTGCTAAGAAAGTTAAAAATGTTAAAATTAAAGAAAGTCCTGACTTTATTAAAGAAAGATTAATAGCATCTGGTATTAGACCTATCAACAATGTTGTGGATATTTCTAATTTTGTAATGTTAGAAACTGGTCAACCAATTCATTTTTATGATGCTAATCGTTTAGGAGATACTTTAGTTGTAAGACAAGCTACTAATGATGAAAAGTTAACAACTCTTGATAATATTGAAAGAACTTTATCGGTTGATGATATAGTAATTGCTAATAAAACTGATGCTGTAGGATTAGCTGGAGTTATGGGAGGATTATCAACTGAAGTAGAAAATGATACTAAAGATATTTTAATTGAAACAGCTATATTTGATTCTACAAGTATTAGAAAAACATCTAAAAAAATCCTTAGAAGTGAAGCAAGTAATCGTTTTGAAAAAGGACTTGATCCTAAAAGAACTTATATGGCTATAAATAGATGTTGTAATTTACTAGAAAAATATGCTGATGGAGAAGTTTTAAGTGGCATAGTAGAATATAGTAATATTAAAATTGAAGATAAAAAAATTATTTTACCATTTGATAAAATAAATAAAGTTTTAGGAATTGAAATAGATAAAAAGACGATAATTGATATTTTAAAATCTCTTAAATTTGAAGTAAAAGATATGGATTCTCAATTAGAAGTAATTGTTCCAAGTAGAAGACTTGATATATCTATTCCTGAAGATTTAATTGAAGAAGTTGGAAGAATCTATGGAATGGATAAAATAAAAGGTAAATTTCCTAAACTAGATGTAGTTGTTGGTAAGTATAATAAAACAAAACGTGCTATTAAACATAAATTATGTGATATGGGGTTAAATGAAACAGTAAGTTATACTTTAATAAGTAATTCTGATGTTCATAAGTTTACTAATGATGAATTTGAAAGCATTATGTTAAATGATCCTATGAGTGAAGATAGAAATACTTTAAGATATAGTTTATTACCATCACTTGTTGATATTTATAAATTTAATAAATCTCATGGTATAAATGATGTATCAATCTTTGAAGTAGGTAAGGGATTCTATAAAGAAAAAGATAATTATAAAGAAGATTTAAAACTAGGTATATTACTTTCAGGAATCTATTTAGAAGATATTCCAAGTGTAAAGTCTGATTTTTATACTTTAAAAGGAATAATAGAAGAATTACTTGATTATTTAGGATATGTAAATCGTTATAGCTTTGTAGTAGATAAGAATATTCCAAAAGAATTTCATCCTAATCAAAGTGCAACTATTATATTACAAGGTAAACCTATTGGAATAATGGGTAAGATTCATCCAAGTGTTTCTAAAGATGATATATATCTTGCAGAAATTAATTTAGATAAATTATTATGTAATATAGGAAGTCGAATGATATATAAAGATATACCAAAATATCCAAGTATTAATAAAGATGTTGCATTTGTTGTTAAAAAAGAAATAACATCAGAAGAAATAAAGAAAGAAATAAAGAAATCTTGTGGAAAATTATTGAATAATATTAAAATATTTGATATATATGAAGGGGACAAATTAAATAGTGATGAAAAATCAATTGCTTTTACTTTAGAATTTTTAGATTTAACTAAAACTTTAACTGAAGAAGAAGTAATGACAATATTTAATAAAATGATAGATGATGTATCTAAAAAATTAAATTGTAAAGTAAGAGATAAATAGAAAGGAGGATTTTATGAAATTAGCAAATTTAAAAGGAACAGATGATTTTTTACCAAATGAACAAAGTATTAGAAATAAAATAATTAATACTTTAAGAAATCATTTTGAAAGTTATGGTTACTTGCCAATCGAGACACCTATTTTAAATTATTATGATTTACTTGCTTATAAATACTCTGATGATGCTGAAATATTAAGTGAAATTTATAAATTAAAAGATCAAGGAGATAGAAATTTAGGTCTAAGGTATGATTTAACAGTTCCTTTTTGTAAAGTAATTGGTCTTAATAAGGATTTAAGAATGCCATTTAGAAGATATGAAATTGGTAAAGTATTTCGAAATGGTCCAGTTAAATTAGGTAGAACTAGAGAATTTTATCAATGTGATGTTGATGTTGTAGGAATTGATAATAGATTAATTGAAGCTGAACAAATTCTAATGGCTATAAATGGTTATAAAAAACTAGGAATAGATGTTTTAGTAAAATATAATAATCGAAAATTAATGTCTGGTTTAATTCTTGAATCAGGAATAGATGAAGAAAATATTTCATCAGTTATAGGTGTTATTGATAAAATGGAAAAGATATCTCTTGAAGAATTAATTACTAACTTAGAAAAATTAAGTATTTCTAAAGATAAAATAAATAAATTACTTGAATATTTTAAATATTCCTTAGAAGACTACATAAATATCATTAAAGATAGCAATAATTCTTATATTAAAGAAGGACTTGATGAAATAATTGAATTAAATAATTATTTAAAAGAATTAAATATAATAGATGACTGTATTTTTACTCCAACACTTGCTAGAGGTCTTACAATTTATACAGGAGTAGTATTTGAATTTTATGATAAAGAGAAACGAATTACTTCGGCAATAGGAGCAGGAGGAAGATATAACAAAATAATAACTGACTTTATGGATAATGGTAATAGTTATCCTGCTGTAGGACTTTCATTTGGACTTGAACCTATCTATGCTATTTTAAAAGAAAATAAAAATAAAGAAAAATTAATAGATATTTATTTAGTTCCACTTGATACTAATATAGAAACTTTAAAACTTGCAACAACTTTAAGAGAAAATAATATTAAAGTTTTAATTGAAATGAATAAGAAAAAAGTATCTAAATGTTTTGAATATGCAGAAAGTATGAATATAAATTATATTAGTATAATTGGTTCTAATGAAATAGAAAGTGGAGTTCTTCGTGTAAAAAATATGGAAACTAAGGAAGAATTTGAAATAAATTTAGAAGATTTAGTTAATTTTTTAAAAAATAATGCAAAATAATGTTGACAAAATTAAGTCAATTTAATATAATTCTATATGTCGCATGACTTATAGAGTTATGTTGGGGCATTAGCTCAGCTGGGAGAGCGTCACGTTTGCACCGTGAAGGTCAGCGGTTCGATCCCGCTATGCTCCACCATTTAGTATTTAAAACCTTATTTTATAAGGTTTTTTATTT
>CAMVLU010000021.1 GCA_947168405.1 uncultured Clostridia bacterium | reverse complement strand
ATTATTTTTAACTACTAATAATACATTTGAATCAAAAAATACTCAAATTGAATATAAAGTAACTAGAAAAAATGATTCTGATACTTCTGAAACGTTTAATGGACTAATATTTGATCCAAATGGAGATGCAAAATATTCTATAAGTGGTATAAAAAATGGAGATGTTTTAAAACCTGGTGAAAGTGTTGTTGCTTATGTTTTAGTTGAACCTAATGGGAATTTAAATTATCCAGCAACAGTTGAATCAAGTGTTGATATTAGTTATGGTAAAGAAGAAAAAGGTATACATATAACAGATGCCAAAGTTAATGGAACCAAGAATGGTGGAAAAGGTGAAGTAGAATATTTTGAAGGATTATTTTTAACAACTAAAAATACATTTGAATCAAAAGATTCTCAAGTTGGTTATAAAGTTACAATTAAAAATGATTCAAGTGTTCCAGAAGCTTATAGTGGAATTGTTTTTGATCCAAATGGAAATGTTAAATATACTATAAGTGGTATTAAAAATGGAGATATTTTAGAACCAGGAGAAAGTGTTGTAGTATATGTTCTAGTTGAACCTAATGGAGATTTAAAATATCCAACAACAGTTGAATCCTCAACAGAATTTAGATTTGCTACTTTTACAGTTGATGAAACTCCAAATGGAATTAACTTAGTTAATCAATTTCCTATTTCTGATGAACAAGGTAAATTATTTGAAGGTGTAAACTATGTTTATAATTTTACATTAATTCTTGGAAAAAAAACTGTAGGTGCTTATTATGAATTAACGGGAATTGAAAATTCTGATAATAATTTAGATCCTAGTTATGTAAAAATATATTTAGAAAAAAATGGACAAGCAATTCCATTTACAATTAGAGATAATGGAAGAGTAAAAACATTTAATGAATTTTCAAATAGTTCTCACGAAGATGCAAAAGGTAAAGTAATCTTAAGTGATCATATAACTGAGGAAGATGCAAAAAGAGGAAAAATTGAATTTAAACTTCGTATGTGGATTTCAGAAGATGTAAAAGTTAATGAGAATAATATGAATTTATTTAATAATAAAAAATTTGGTTTAAGAGTAAATACATATGCTCAATTTGAGGTGTAATATGAATAAAGAACTCTTGTTGAAAATTAAATGGTGGGGGAATTTTGTATTAACAATTATTATGAATTCAATAGTTGTTATGTTGTTATTAATTGGTGTTCTTTTATTAGTCTATTATGTTGATGTAATGAGGAGCATGAAAACTGGAAATGATCATCAACCTTTATTTCAGGCTTATGTTATTATAAGTCAAAGTATGGAACCAACTATTCATGTTCAAGATGCTATTATCATAAAAAGAGAGGATGATTTAAAAGTTGGGGATGTATGTACATACATTTCAAAAAACCCAAGTTATTTAGGTATTCTAATTACGCATAGAATAATTGGAATAACCAATGGACCGAATGGTGAAAAATTATATACGTTTAAAGGAGATAACAATTTTTCTGCTGATTCTATGCCGGTTGAAAAAGATCAAATATATGGTAAAGTAATAATGAAGGTTCCTAAAGTTGGATATATTCAATATTTCTTATCAAATGCATATGGATGGATTATTGCAGTAGTTGCCCCATGTGTTGGAATAATTACATTTGATATTATGAAATTGGTTAGAATAAAAAGATTAAAAAGAAGAAGAAAGGGTGCTTTAAATGAAAAATAAAACATTGCTATTATTTGGTGGAGTTATATTAATTGTTCTTTTAATTTTTGGAACATATTCATGGTATTTATATTTTAAAAAATATAGCACTGAACATAGTTCTTCTACCAATACTAATACTAGTGTTAAAGTAGGTGATATAGAATTTAAAGAAGATGGAAATGCTGTATATGATGCTGATGCTAAAAGTATAGAAGATGTTGAAGTATCTAAAGTTCCAGCATATAATTTTCGGGTTACTAATAATGGAAATACTTCAAAAGATTACACACTTTTAATTGAAGATATTCCTGCTAATTTTGTAAATGATGGTTGTTCAGAAGATAATTTATTGTCTAGAAAAGATTTAAAATATCAATTAACTTTAAATGATGAAGTATTAAAAGAAGATTTTTTATCAAATATTATAGATAATATTTTAGATGTTAGAAAAATAGAATCCGAAAAAACAAATACCTATTCTTTAAAAGTATATATTCATGAAGATGCCAAAGATTGGATAGGTAAACATTATCATTATAAAGTTGTATTAAAGAAATAGGTGAAAATATGAAAAAATTTATAAAAGAATATTTAAATATTATTGCAATCTCAATAACTGGTTTTATATTTGTTTTAACAAGCTTTTACTTTGTTATCAACTATTATCATAGTGAAGAAGTAAAAAAACAAATATATGTTGGTCAAACAGATTCAAAATTAATTGCATATAAAGATAGTGTTGACAAAATAAAAAATAATTTAGATGCTTTCCAAAGAAAAGGAATAACAACTGGATCATATTATAATATGTATAGTAATTTAAATACATGTTATACGACATTAGTTGAAAATTATTATAATATAGAAACAAATCGATATTATTCAGCAAATGATATTTATAATTTAGGTGGTAAATTTCAATCAGAAGTATTAAATTTGTGTTGGGCTCTACATTTAAGTTCTATTAAAGAATCAAATATTAATAATTTTAAAAAGGTATCACCTATAGTTACATCAGAAATAAATAGTATATCAAAAAACACTAATAATGCTTTAGAAGAAATTATGAATAATAGTAGTTATTTTTATACAACAAAAATTACATCTTTTACAATAAGAAACTATTTGACAAGTGATTATAATATGATTATAGATTCATATCAAGATTTTGCAAATATATTGTTATATTTATCTGAATTACTTAATGAGGGAGGAAACTAATGGTTAAATTATTAAATAAAATCTTCTTTCATGTAAAAAATTTAATTCTTCCACTTGATATGTTTGTAACTGTTTATATAATTATAAATATGTTTAGAAGATTGGAAAAATCAGTATTTGGGACTAATTTATTAGAATTTCTAGAAATAATATTTCCATTTATATTATTGTTAATTTTATGGTTAATGAATTTATTTTTAAATCACAAAAAAATTCAAAACAATACTTTTTATAATATAACATCTTTTTTAGTAGTATGTACAATTTTTATATTTTGTTATCGAGCTATAATGGATGAAAATATGTTGTTTTGGCATAAATATGGATATAAAATTACTTTTAATTATTTTTCTGATCAAATTGCGCCTATTAAAGTAATGTTATATGGTTTATCTATATCAAATATTATTTTAATAATAAATGAACATGTTAAAAGTGATAATGAAGAATTAAATAATAATTGGTGATATAATGATTTCTTTTATTTTAAAAATTATTATAAGTTGTTGTATTATATTTTATATATATTCTCTATTTAATAAAAAAGAAATAAAAATATTAGAAATAATAATATTATTATTTTTATTTCATATTTGTATATTATCTATTTATTTAAAAACAAGTATCTTTTTATTATTAATAAGTTCTATTTTAATTGTATGTTTATATTATTTTTATAATTATATTGAGTCTAAAGAAATAATAAAAAAGATACCTAAAGATATAGTATTAATAAATAGGGGAATAATTAATTTTAATGAGTTGATAAAATCAGGATATAATTATGATGAACTTATTTATCAATTAAAAATGCGAGGAATAAATAATATTATAGATATTGATTATTGTATTAAAAGTAACAATGATTTAATTATATTTAAAAAAAATAGTATAAAGAATTATCCAATTAGTTTAATAATAGATGGTAATATTTTAAAGGATAATTTATTTAGTATTAAAAAGAATATTGATTGGTTAGAAAGAAAAATAGATGATAATTATTTAAATCTTAAAGATATTAATTATGCTTATTACAAAAACAATGAAGTATATTTTATAACTAATTAATAAAAAAAATAAAATATCTTTTATTATTTTATTTCATTTATTATATTATTGGCTATTCCTAAAGTATTTTTATCTATATCATTTAAGGGATTATATTCTACTAAATCAAATGATTTAATATTAGATTGTTGTTTTAAAATATTTATTATTCGATTTACTTCTTCTAAATTAATTCCATTTTTTTCTTTAACAGTAACTCCTTTAGCAATATTTGGGTCAATTACATCTAAATCAAAACTAATATGAAGTCCACTTGTATTATTATTAGCAATTTTTAAAGCTAATTCCATTACTTTTTCTACACCCATTTCTTTTATATCATTAGTTGTAAAAACTGTTACTCCCATGGTTTTTATATTATTTATTTCTAAGTTAGCATTTTTTTCTAAAGCTCGATAACCAACAACAACTGTATTTTTAGGATTAAAGAAATTTCCTTTATGAAATGGTCTTAAATCTTCATTTAAACCATTTAAAGTTGCAAGTGGTAATCCATGTAAATTACCAGTTATGGTTGTTTCAAATGTATTGTAATCAAGATGTGCATCAATCCAAATTAATCCTAAATTATCATGTTTTTTTATACTTGCAAGACCTGATGCTATAGCAATACTATGATCTCCTCCAATAGTTATACAAAAGTTGTTATCATTCACAATATTGTTATAAAGTTCGGTATTAAATTTATTAACTTCTTCTAAATTCTTTTTTAAATCATTTATATCTAAACTTTTTTGATAATTTTTATCTTGTTCAAATAATTTTTTATTATTATAATTTTTTAATATTTCTTTTGGACCTAATGATGCTCCATTGATATGAACCCCTAGATCACTTCCTGCTCCATAAAATGTTATTTTTTTCATACTTTACCTCTTTTTTTAATTTTACTCTATTATTTTATCACAAAATAAGTTATAATGGAAGAAGGTGAGTTATGAAAAAATTAAGTGAGTTAATAAAAACAGAATATGATGTTAATGTAAATGGTATAAAGATAAATTCTAAAGAAGTAGAACCTGGAGATATGTTTGTATGTATTAAAGGTGTAAAAGTCGATAGACACGAATATATAAGTGAAGCTATTAATAATGGAGCAAGTTGTATAGTAGGGGAAAGAGATTTAGAATGTAGTATTCCTTATATAAAAGTAAAAAATACTAATTATATATTACCTGAACTATGTCGAAAGTTTTATGATTTTGATAGATTAAATCTTAAAATAATCGGAGTTACAGGAACTGATGGAAAAACAACTACTGCTACAAGTATTCAATATTTAATAGGTATGGATAAATGTGGTTATATTGGAACTAATGGAGTTAGTTGTGCTAAGTTTACTAAAGATTCTCCTAATTCTACACCAGATCCAACTTTTTTATATAAATATTTTAGAGAATTTTATGATGCTGGATGTGAATATGTAGTTATGGAAGCATCCAGTGAAGGATTTTTAAGAGGAAGACTTGATGACTTGTATTTTGCAGCAGGTGGATATACCAATATAACTTGGGAACATGTAAATGTTCATGGTAGTTTTGAAAATTATGTTAAATGTAAATTAAGACTTGCAAGTCAAACTCAAGGAAAGTTCATTGTTAATTTAAATGATGAATTTGCTTCTAAATTTCAAGAAAAATCTTTAAATAGTTTAAGTTATGGAGAAAATCCTGTAAGTGATTTATGGATTAAAGACTATACAATAACACCTAAATATACAAATGTTACTTTTGTTTATCAAAATGAAGAATATAGTTTTATGTCTCCACTTTTGGGTAAATTTAATGTTTATAATTTAGCATGTGCATTTTTAATATGTTTATCACTTGGATTTGATATGGAAACATTAATAGAAAACTCAATTAATATAGATGTATCAGGTCGACTTGAAATGATTGATTTAGGTCAAAATTATAAAGTAATGGTTGACTATGCACATACTCCAAATGGAATTAAATCTATTTTAGATTTTGTAAAAGTATTGGATATAAATAGAGCAATTGTTGTAATTGGATCAGCTGGAGAAAGAGATTATAAAAAAAGACCAGTTATGGGAAAAACAGTTATTGATAATGCGGATTATGCTATATTTACATATGAAGATCCAAGAAGCGAAGATCCATTAGATATAGCTAATCAAATGGTATCTGAAATAGAAGATACAACTAAATATGAAATAATTGTTGATAGAAGTGAAGCTATAAAAAAAGCAATTGATATGGCTTCAAAAAATGATATTGTTTTAATTCTTGGAAAAGGAAATGAAACATATGAAAAATTAAAAAATGAAACAATTTATTTTAATGATATTGAAGAAGCTAAAAAATGGATTATTGAAAGAAAAAATAGAGAAGAGGAAAAAGTTACAAATTAAAAATAAGGTTAGAAATCTAACCTTATTTTATTATTATTTTATTGGAAACACTATCGGTAAATCCTTTATAATTAATAGTATATGTTACAGTATATGTTTCACTTGCTTCACTTGATAGAGATGTAACTGTATCTCCACTGCTATTTTTTACCGTAATTGTTAAATATTTTTTGATATCACTAATTGTTTTACCATTTTCTTTTAAAGTTACTAAATCTCCATTAAATAATTCATTATTAATTGCTGCTCCAATATCAATATAACTACTATTTTTGCTAATAGATAAATCGTATGTTGTGGTATCACTTAAAGTTTTTGTAACTGGATTTGACAATCCTGTTTCTGTATCTTTATATCCTGCTTTAACAGAATAGGTTCCTAGGAGTGAAGTTAACTTATTAGCATTTTTTTCAACTGTATAAGTTGTTTTAGTGGTGAATGTAATAAAATTATCATCTAAATAAATATAATATCCAAATGGAGCATCATTTACATATCCGGGATCTGAGACTTTACTCCATGATAAAGTAACATGATCGGTTTTATAATTTAAATTTAAATTACTGGGAGCTGATACTTTAGAATATCTATTTGATACTTCTGTTGGTTCTGTTCCTTTTTTAAATAATTCATAAACTACGCCAGGACTATTTTCACTTGCAAGAAGTGGAGGATTAGTTCCTGCTTCAACTCCAACTTTAACAACACTTGATGGCATTTCAAAATCTGTTCCATCATGATTAAATCCTATATTTGCAATTGCATTAAATAAATTAGCTCTTTCATTAGTTGCTGGAACCCAGTGAAGAACTCTATCTAAATGTTCAGGATCAATTTTATTGTATCCATACCATAAGGAAATAACAGTTTTATTTGTGAATCCCATTACCCAAGCATCACTTATGGCATCACTTGGAAGTCCTGGATAAGATTTCCACATATTAGAAGGGTAGTTGGTTGTACCAGTTTTTGCTGAAAAGTTATCAGTTATATTATATCGATATGATCTCATACGATTATTAACAACACCTTTTAATACATCAGCAATCATATAGCTTGTAGAATCACTTATTATTTGTTTTGTTTCAATTTTTGGTTCTATAACTTCACCAGTTGATCTAAGTACTATCTTGGAAACTAAATAAGGCTCAGTATATTTTCCACCATTAGAGAATATTTGGTAAGCTCCAGCCATTTGCATTGGATTGGATCCATTGAAAGCACCAATTGCATGTGCTTCGTGAATTGTTCCATTACTAATTTCAGGAGTAATTCCAACACTTGTAACTAAACCAATTATTTTCTTTTTATCAACTTGTTGGAAAGCTTTTAATGCAGGAATATTTCTTGAATCAGATAAAGCATATCTAAGAGTAATTGTTCCCATATAATTTCCATCATAGTTATGAATTTCTTGTCCGCTTGAATAAGCATAAGGACTATCATTAAATAAAGTATAAGTTGACCAGTTATTATATTCTATTCCTGGTGCATAATCAAATAATGGTTTTGCAGTAGAACCTATTTGATTTTTAATGTCAGTTGCATAATTATAAAGCATTTCACCATTATAATTTCTAGCAGCAAGAAGAGCTTCAACTTTACCAGTTCCTGAATCAATAATAACAATTCCTGCTTGTACATAATCATCTATCCAATGATATGTAACACCATTAGCTATATCATTTAATCCATCTTGTTTTTTTCTATTCATATTTGTATAAATTAACATTGATGTTGTATTTGGATCTAGTCCATATTTATCTTTTATTTCATCTCTTAGAGTATCTATATATCCTTGATAAACACTTTGATTAGATGGTTTAATATTAAGAAGTGAAGTAACTGGAACACTTTTAGCTAAATCAGCTTCTTCTTTCGTAATATAACCATGTCTTACCATTAAATTTAAAACAGTATTACGTCTTTTTTCAGCATTTTTAGGATTTTTTCTAGGATTATAAGTATCTGGTGCTTGATACATACCAGCAAGTATAGCTGCTTCAGATATATTTAAATCTTTTGCAGATTTGCCAAAATAATATTTACTTGCTTCTTCAACACCATATGCATCACCAAGTAAGTGATTGTTAACATAAAATTCTATAATTTGTTCTTTGGTATATTTTTTTTCAAGTTTAAATACTGCTAGATATATATCTGTAAATTTACGAACTATTCCTTCAAATCCAGCTGTTGTTGTATCTGTAAAACTATTTTTTATAACTTGCATTGAAAGAGTAGATCCACCACCTGCATCACTATTACCAAGAACTTGACCAAATGCAGCTTTTAAAAATCTTGCCATATCAACACCATTATGTTGATAGAATCTTGAGTCTTCAGTAGCAATTAATGCATCAATAAATACTTCAGGCAAATCCTTGTATTCAATATTTTCTCTTTTTTGACTACCCATTTTAGCAAATTCATTTCCTTCTGAATCATATAAAATTGTTGACTGTTTTTCATTTAATAAACTTGTATTAAATTCAGGAGCACTCTTAACAACATAAATCATAAAGACTCCAACTCCTAGTATTCCTATTATTCCAATAATTAAGAATACTCCTATAACTATTTTTAAAACACGTCTTTGAATTTTTTTCTTTTTAGTAATATCAAATAATTTAGCAATTCCTAAAATAATAGCAACACCTAAAGTAATAATAATTGCAGCATTTCTTCCAAATAATAGATAAAAAATTAAAATACATGCTATAACTGCTAAAATAGTAATTATTAATCCAGTATTTAATTTTGCTTTTCCTTTAGTATTTTTCTTTTTTTTCTTTGGTTTAGTATCTTTCATTATAACCTCCATACTTTATCGACTATTTCCAAATAGTCAACTCTTTTAATATAATTATTTTTTATTAAATATCCATATTTTTCTATATAATCTAAAGGAATACTTTTTCTTTTTTCTAAATTAATAAAATTTAAAAAATCTTTTGCAGGTAGTAAAAATGTTTTATCAAGAGTAGTAAATCTTATTATTAAAAAACATATTCCTTTTTCATTATATATATTGTTAATATGTTTAATTTGATGATGATGAATATTTGAAAGTGGAAAACTAGTTTTGTTTTTAGTTTCTTTTGCTTCATAGTCAATATAATTTCCTTTATATATACCATTATAATCTGTTGTTGATGGTTCACTATAATAAGCTTCTTTAATAACTCTATTATTATTTTCAAATATAGCTTTAACAACTTTAATAGGCGTTGGCTTTTTATAAATATAGGCAATATTATTTTCTAAGTAATAATTATTGGTAATATTTAAATCTTCTTCTAAAGTCATTCCTCTATTTTTATAATTAATAGTATTATTTATAATATTTTTTTTTATACCATTTGGGTAATTCATTTCATCACCTATATTAGATTATACTATAAATTTATTCTTTTTTCCACTAAAAGATACAAAAAAAAGAATGTTTTTTTAAACTTTACATAAAGTGTAAAGTAAAAAAATTTTATTTTCTTTATATTATTGGCATTTTATAAATGTATCAAAAAAAACATTGACATATTAATAAAAAATAATTACAATTATTTTAGAGTTATGTTTTAATAATTTTTTATATAGATTAATTTTTATTTTATTAGACATAGTGCTAAACCGCAGTATTACGGGGATTGCTTTAGAATAATACTAGAAAGAGGTAAAATGAATAATATTGTAACATTCATTTTGCTTGTTTTTGTTGGAATTGCAATAGGTGCAGCCATAGTTTATATTTTAAATTATGTTAAAGGTAGTTCTGCTACAAAGAAAAGTGAACAACTATTAGAAAAAACAAAAAAAGAAGCTGAAAAGATTAAAAGAGATTCCATTTTAGAAACAAAAGAAGAAATTCATAAGTTGAAAATGGATGCAGACAAGGAAATTAAAGAAAAGAAAGCAGAAATGAAAGAAACAGAATCTCGTTTAACACAAAGAGAAAGTACCATGGATAAAAGAGATTTATTGTTTCAAAAAAGAGAAGAAGCTTTAGATGAAAGAGATGCAAAATTATCTCTTAAACAAGCAAGTTTAACAGAAGAACAAGCAAAGATTGAAGAAATCAAAAAAGAACAAATTCAGGTATTACAAGAATTATCTGGAATATCTAAGGAAGATGCAAAAGTAATGGTTATGGAAAAAGTTAAAGAATCTATGAACCTAGAAATTGCAAATTATATTAAAGAAAGAGAAAATGAAGCAAAACTTGAATGTGATAAGAAAGCAAGAGAAATGTTAGTACATTCAATGCAAAGATATGCAGCAGATGTTGCTGAAGAACAAACAGTAACGGTTGTTAATCTTCCAAATGATGAAATGAAAGGAAGAATTATAGGTCGAGAAGGTAGAAATATTAGGACAATAGAAGCTATAACAGGAGTTGATTTAATAATTGATGATACTCCAGAAGCTGTAGTACTTTCTAGTTTTGATCCATTAAGAAGAGAAATTGCTAGAGTAACTCTTGAAACATTAATTAAAGATGGAAGAATTCATCCAACAAGAATAGAAGAGTTATATGATAAAACTAGTAAAGAAGTGAATCAAAAAATTGTTGAATATGGAAATAATGCTTTATTTAGATTAGGTTTAACTAAATTTGATCCTAAACTAGTTGAAATAATTGGTAAACTTCATTTTCGAACTAGTTATGGACAAAATGCTTTAACACATTCTATTGAAGTTGCAGAACTTGCTGGAATTTTAGCTGGTGAATTAGGGGAAAATGTAACCTTAGCAAAACGAGCAGGTTTAATGCATGATATTGGAAAAGCCATAGATCATGAAGTAGAAGGAAGTCATGTTGATATAGGTGTTGATATTGCTAAAAAATATCATGAACCGAGTGTTGTTATTAATGCAATTGCTTCTCACCACGGAGATACAGAGGCAACAAGTGTTATATCAGTAATAGTTGCTATATGTGATGCTTTATCAGCATCCCGTCCAGGAGCACGAAATGATTCATTAGAAAATTACTTAAAACGTCTTGAACAATTAGAAAAAGTAACAGAAGATATTCCTGGAATAGATAAATCATTTGCTGTTCAAGCTGGAAGAGAATTAAGAGTTATTGTTAAACCTGAAGAAGTAGATGATTTAACAAGTTATAAAATTGCACGCGACGTGAAAGAAAAAATTGAAAAAGAAATGCAATATCCTGGAACTATTAAAGTTACAGTTATAAGAGAAGTTAGAGCTCAAGAAGAAGCAAAATAAAGTGAAAGATTATCTTTCACTTTTTTAATACTTATGATATAATTTTAATGTTTAGGAGGTAATCTTATGTATAAAATTATGGATGGAAATGAAGCATGCAGTTATGTTTCTTATAAATTTACAGAAGTAGCAGGAATTTATCCTATTACACCAGCAAGTCCTATGGCTGAATATACTGATAAAGAAAGTTCTAATAGATTAAATTTCTTTGGAACTCCAGTTAAAGTTGTTGAAATGCAAAGTGAAGCTGGTGCTGCTGGAATGGTACATGGTAGTTTATTGTCAGGTGTATTAACAACAACTTATACAGCAAGTCAAGGACTATTATTAATGATTCCTAATATGTATAAAATTGCTGGAGAAGGACTTCCTTTAGTTATTCATGTAGCAAGTCGTAGTTTAGCAACACATGCTTTATCAATTATGGGAGATCACCAAGATGTATATGCAACACGTGCAACAGGATTTGCAATACTTGCTAATTCATCAGTTCAAGATATTATGGATTTAACATCAGTTAGTCATTTATCTGCTATTAAAGGACATATTCCTTTTATAAATTTCTTTGATGGATTTAGAACAAGTCATGAACTTGATAAAGTTGAATTAATTGACTTAGATAAAGTTGAAAAATTAATTGATTATAAAGAATTAGATAAATTTAGAAATCATGGAATAAATATTGATAAACCAAATACCTTTGGTACATGTCAAATGGATGATGTTTATTTTCAATATGCTGAATCTAAAAATAAAAATTATGATGAACTTCCTGATATTGTTAATTCTTATATGGAAAGTATAAATGAAATAACTGGAAGAAATTATAAACCATTTAATTATTATGGATCACCTAAAGCTGAAAATGTAATTGTTGCAATGGGATCTGTATGTGAAACTATTAAAGAAACAATCGATTATTTAAATAGTCAAGGACTAGAATTTGGTTTATTAGAAGTTCATCTTTATAGACCATTTAGTACTAAATATTTCTTAAAAGTATTACCTGCAAGTGTAAAAAGAATAGCTGTAATCGACAGAACTAAAGAGAATGGTAGCAATGCTCCTTTATATTTAGATGTATTAAGTGTTATAAAAGAACAGGATTTAAATATTAAAGTATATGGAGGAAGATTTGGACTATCTGGCAAAGATACAACTCCAACTCAAATTAAAGCAGTATTTGATTACTTAAGTTCTAATAAATTATTTAATAATTTTACAATTGGAATATATGATGATGTAACGAATTTAAGTTTAAAAGCAAAAAAAATATCTATTCCAAATAAAAACTATGAAATGTTAATATATGGCTTTGGAAGTGATGGAATGGTTTCAGCTTCTAAAGATATTATTAAAATAACTGGAACTGGCAGTAATGCTTATGTTCAAGGATATTTTGAATATGATTCTAAAAAATCTGGTGGCGTAACTATTTCGCATTTAAGATTTGGAAGAGATCCAATAAAATCAACATATTATATTGCAAATGCTAATACATTAGTAGTAACTAAAGATAGTTATTTAAATAAATTTGATATAATTAATAAAATAAGAGAAAATGGAAACTTTATTTTAAATTCTGAAAGAAGTAAGGAAGAAGTATTAGAATTATTATCTAATAAAGATAAAGAATATCTATTAAAACATAAAGTGAAATTTTACCTAATAAATGCATCAAAAATAGCAAATGATGTTGGATTACCTGGTAAAATAAGTGCTATCATGGAAGTTTTAATTTTTAAAATATGTCATATTATTGATTATAACTATGCTGTAGAAGAAATTAAAAATAGTCTAGAGAAGAAATTTAAAAACAAAGGCAATAATGTTTTAGAAAAAAATCTAGAAGCAATTGAAAAAGTTTTAGATAACTATGAAGAAGTAAAAATAAATAAAAAGGATATTGGAGAAATAGAAGAAGAAGTTTCTAATATGACTTTGTTTCAAGTATTAGAACATCGCTTAGGAGATAAAATTCCTGTATCGTCATTTATAGATAATTCAGATGGAAAAACACCTCCTAAAACATCAAGTTTAGAAAGAAGATATACATCATTAACTGCTCCAAGTTATATAAAAGAAAATTGTATTAGTTGTAATATGTGTTCTTTAGTATGTCCTCATGGGGTAATAAGACCATATTTATTAAGTGAAGAAGAATATGAAAATGCTCCTTTATATGTAAGAGAAAGTTGTATAGAAACATCAATTAAAAGTAAAATATATAAGTTTACAATTGCGATGAATGTTGCCAATTGTACAGGATGTGGAATATGTGCTAATACTTGTCCAGGTAAAAAGGGAGTTAAAGCACTTGAAATGAAAGATTCTAAGTTATTAATAGATGAAAAGGAACAGAAGAGATTTGAATATTTAGATAAAAATATATCTGAAAAAGATGTTCTTGATAAATTTACTTTAAAAGGTAGTCAATTTATTAAACCTAAATTTGCCTATCCTGGAGCATGTGCAGGATGTGGAGAAACAAGCTATTTAAAACTAATTAGTCAATTATATGGAGAAAACCTTGTTGTTGCAAATGCAACTGGATGTTCATCTATTTATTCAGCATCTTATCCTGCAACAGCATATAGTATTCCTTGGGCAAATTCTTTATTTGAAGATAATGCTGAATTTGGATTAGGTATGAAAGTTGCCGATTCAACAATGAAAGAAAAAATTAATAATATTTTAAAAGATAAATTAAAAAAAGCAACTGATGAAGAAAGTATTTTATTTGATGAATATTTAGGTCATGTTGAAAATGCTGATAAAAAACTATATGAATATGTTGTAAGTAACAAAGATAAAGAATTATATCCACTAAGAAACTTTATTAAAGAAAAAACATTCTTCCTTGTTGGAGGAGATGGATGGGCATATGATATAGGATTCTCAGGAATTGATCATGTTTTAGCTAATAATTATAATGTTAATATTTTAGTTCTTGATACAGAAGTATATTCTAATACAGGAGGACAAGCAAGTAAATCTAGTCAAATAGGAAGTGTATCTAAATTTGCATCTAATGGTAAAGTAACAAATAAAAAAGATTTAACAAAAATTGCTTTAACATATAAAAATGCTTATGTTGGAACAATTAGTTTAGGTGCTAATATGAATCATGCTATTAAAACAATTAAAGAAGCAGTTTCTTATGATGGACCAAGTATAATAATTGCTTATTCACCTTGTATAGCTCATGGAATATTAAAAGGAATGAGTAATACAATGGAAGAAGAAAAATTAGCAGTTGATTCAGGATACTTTCCATTATTTAGAAGAGAACCTAATAAAGAAATATCAATCGATTCAAAAGCAGATTTTGATAAATATTATGAATTTATTGCAGGAGAAGATAGATATAAAACTTTAAAGAAAATAAATCCTGATTCCTATAAAGAATTATTAGAAGAAAACTTAGAACATGCTAAAGAAAGATTAGAATATTTTGAAAATTTAAAAGATGAAAAAGAGGATAAATAACCTCTTTTTTTGATTTTAATTAAAATATATGTTATAATATCAAATCAAAAGAAGGGGAGTTTTGATGAAAAAGAAATTATTATTTATAATTGGAAGTGGATTATTTATTACTTTTGTATTTTTAGGATCTTTATATATATTTAGTTTTCGTTTAAATGGTAAAAATAAAATAGAATTACCTGTAGGAATGGAATATAAAGAATTAGGATATAAAGCAAATATTTTTTCTTTATCGTTTGAAAATTTAGTTAAAGTAAATGGTAAGGTTGATTCTAGTAAATTAGGAAAATATGTAATTACTTATGAATTACCATTTAAAAAATTATTAAGAGAAGTATTTGTTGTTGATAAAGAAAAACCGAATATCGAACTAGATGGTGATAAAGAAATAGTTTTATCAATTGGTTATGATTATCAAGAAAGTGGTTATAAAGCCAGTGATAATTATGATGGAGAATTAACTGATAAAGTTGAAATAACAAATAATATTGATAAAAATAAAATAGGAGAGTATAAAGTTAATTATTTAGTAAAAGATTCTTCTAATAATAAAACGGAAGTTGAAAGAATTGTTAAAGTAATTGATAATATTCCTCCAGTTATTAGTTTAAAAGGATCAAGAAATATTACAGTTAAAGTAAATGGTAATTATGAAGAAGATGGGTATACTTCATCTGATAATTTAGATGGTGATATAACAAATAAAGTTAAAGTTTCAAGAAATGTTGATTTTAGTAAGTTTGGAACTTATTCAATTTTATATGAAGTAGAGGATAGTAGTAACAACAAAACTACTATTAGTAGAACGATAAATGTAATTGAAAATGTTGAAATAACTTATATTAAAGGAATATTACTTGTTAATAAAAAATATCATTTACCAGCTAATTATAATCCAGGAGTTAACTCTGAAGCATATCAAGCTTTACAAAGATTGCAAGCTGATGGTAGAGTAGCAGGACATGGATTACCACTACTATCAGGATTTCGTTCTTATAATGATCAAAAATACTTATTTAATAGTTATGTAGCAAAAGATGGAGAAGCATTAGCAAGTACTTATTCAGCTCGTCCTGGTCAATCAGAACATCAAACAGGACTTGCCTTTGATGTAGGACAAATAAGTGATAATTTTGGTAATACTGCTGCTGGTATTTGGTTAAAAGAAAACTGTCATAAATATGGATTTATTATTCGATATTTAAAAGGAAAAGAATCTATAACTGGATATAAATATGAACCATGGCATATTCGATATGTAGGAGAAAATGTAGCAACCGAAATATATAATCAAGGAGTAACTCTAGAAGAATATTTAGGAGTAGCTTAAAAAAAGATACAAAACTATTGTATCTAAAAAAATGTTTAATATAATTGATTTGGATGTATTTAATTAGTATTAGTATGCAACCCATTTTGGGAGTGCATCTAACCTTCGAGAATTAGATGCATCCTTTTTTATTACGTGTATTTTCCTATTAACATATATGTTTTATTTTTTTGCTTTGTTAATAGGTATTTCAAACCAGAAAGTTGAACCTTTATTTTCAATAGAATCTATTCCATATTTAAAATGATGAAGTATAAAAATATTTTTTACAATAGAAAGTCCAATTCCTGTTCCAATTGTATTTCTTTTATATTTCTTATCAGTTTTGTAATATTTATCCCATACTTTATTTATATCTTCTTTTTTTATGCCTTTTCCAGTATCTTTAATTTCAACTCTTATATTTTTTTTATTTTCAATAATATTAATATATACTTTTTGATCTTTTCCAGTATAATTAATAGCATTTCCAATTAAATTATAAATAACTTGTTCTAATTTTTGTTTATCTGCTTCTATATATAAAGGTTTATCATAATCAAAGATAAATTCATAATTTTTTGTATAAGAGAATATTTTAAATCTCTTTAAAATAGTATTTATTAAATCGGTTAAGTTTAAATTTTCAATATTTAAAGTATCCATATTACTTTCTAATTTTGATAAATTTAAGCTATCATTTACTAAAATATTTAATCTATCAACTTCTTCAATTATTATATTCATATTATTATCATGTTTTTCTTTAGAAATATCTAAATCTCTTTCCATTTCAGCATATGCTTTAATCATTGTAAGAGGAGTTTTTAAATCGTGTGATACATTAGATAATATTTCTCTTCTTGTTTCATCAGTTTTTTTCATTTCATTCTTAGCATAATCTAAAGTATTACCAAGTTCTTTTATTTCTAATATATCACTTTCTACATCAAATTTAATATTATAGTTTCCGTTTGATAATTCTTTAGCTGATTTCGTTAATTTCGTTATTGGTTTACTTAAACTTCTTGATATAAAATAAGCTGCAATTGCTCCTAAAATAATAACAATTATCGAAACAATTATAAATTGATTTTTTAATACATCTATAGTTGTATCAATTGGTTCTAATGATGTATTAACAAATAAATATTGATTATCATCTAATTTAGTTCCATATAATAAAGTTTTGTTATTAAATCTTGGATTAACTATTTTTAATTTAAAAGAATCTTCATTACTTTGCATGAAAGACTGTTTTTCTTTGAATAATTTTTGGTTTCCAACTGTATCTATACATCCTTTATTATTTTGAATATTAGAGTAATATGATCCATCTAAACTTGTTATTTCGACACAGAAATCTGTATTAAAGGCAACATCTTCTAAAACACTTTCAAAATTATCTTTTTTATAATTGTTTTTTAATGTATTAATAGTTAAATTTAATTCATTAGTTTTATAATATTCATAATAATTATTTAAAAGAAGAATTTGTAATAACCACAAGAAAAAGAGAATTAATAAAGAAAATATTATTAAATAGAAAAATATCTTAAGTATTAAATGTTTACTATTTTTCATATATAAATTTATATCCTATACTTCTAACTGTAACAATAGTATCACGATATTTTCCTAATTTATTTCTAAGTATTTTAATATGTGTATCTATTGTTCTATCATCTCCAAAGTAATCATATCCCCATACTTTATTTAATATTTGTTCTCTTGTTATAGCAGTATTAGGATTTTCTACAAAATATTTTAATAAATCAAATTCTTTTGGAGTAATAGATACTTCTTTATTATCAATATATAAAACTCTTCCTTTAAAATCTATTTTTATTCCTAAATAATTAAATTCTTCTAATTCTTCTTTTTTATATCTTTTAGATATTGCTTTTATTCTAGCAATTAATTCTTTTGGAGAAAAAGGTTTAGTTAAATAATCATCTATTCCCACACTAAAACCAAATAATTTATCATATTCTTCACCTCTTGCAGATAAAACTATCGTTGGAATATCATATTTTTCTTTCATTTTAGAAAAGAAAGTATATCCATCCATTTTAGGCATCATAATATCAAGAACAATAATATCAACATTATTAGTTTCTAGTAATTCAAGACCTTCTTCACCATTTTCAGCTTCTAAAACATTGAATCCTTCATTTTTACAATATTCTTTAACAACATCACGAATTAAACTTTCGTCATCAATAATTAAAACATTCATCAAATCACCTAATTACATTATATAATGAATTTGTGTTTTTTTTGTGAATTTTTTTAGTTTTTTTTCAAAACTCCTAACATAGATCCTATTGTTGAAATAATTAAAATTAATATTTAATAAATTATATTGGTAATTTTAAAACTATTTGTTATTAAAGATATAATCATAAATAAAAGAATTATAATACTTCCAAATATTAATCCTTTTTGATATCCTTTTTTATCACTTTCTTTTCCTAATTTATAAGAACTATAAAGTATAGTTACTATTAATATAATAAATTTTATATATCTCATTAAATTGTTAGAAATAATATCAAAGTAATATAATAGAGTAAATATAAACAATAATACTATAAAAGGAATAAAAAATGTTAATAAAGAAAACATATATTTTTTAATCATAAATCACCTAATAAAATTTATGTTTATAATAAAAAAAAATACATTTAAATATTTTTTAAATGATTTTTTATAGATCCTTCTAAAAACATATCTATTGCATTATGACTATTTATTAAGTTATCAGAAACATGTTTTAATAATTTTCTTAAGGTTTCTTCATTTAAATTTTTTATACAATGTTGCATTAAACTAATATCGTAAAAATCAAGTAGAGTAGTATATATTTTTTTTACGTCTTCTTTTTCTAAATTATTAATAAAATCATTAGGAGACTCTAAATATATTTTTCTTGCTTCAATTATTTTTTTTCTAAGAATAGCATTTTTTTCTTCTTGAGTCATATTATCTTTACTATCTTTAATTTTGTTTAAATATGATAATGGTATTATTTCTTTTTCTACTAAACTTGAAACAAATTGTTTCATTTCGTTAGATATTTTTTTATCTTTATAATATTTATCCACATATTTGTGTAAACTTTTTCTATCATTATTTAATAAATCATTTATAACTTTATCTATTTCTTCTTGATTATCAGATTTTAGATTCTTTAATTGATTTATTATTTCATTGATGATTCTTTCTTTTAGTATATTCATTAAAGCACCTCAATTTCTTCATCTTCATGGGATTCAAAATCTTCTATAATATCTAAAAGTAAAGTCAAATCTTTAATATCTAATTTATTAAGGTTTAAATCTGGTATTAATTCATTGTTCATTTTATCCCTCTATTCTTAAATAAGTATAACAAAAAAAACATAATTTGTAAATTAAAATATATACTTTTATTAGAATATGAAAATATTGTTATTTTACAAAAGATAAAGGGTAATTCATCT